>CAZMQE010000167.1:0-2735 GCA_964568115.1 uncultured Anaerolinea sp. | reverse complement strand
TTAAATCTCGGTGGACTCTGTGGCAAAGACTTGGTTGCGAGAATAAACTCAAACAGTGATAGAATCGCATTACTTGCATGGATAAAGGCGGGCTAACAAACGGAAGGACGCTTCTCACTTACGCCTGGATGTTTGCAGATCTACTACTTATCAATGCACATTGATCAACCTGTCTGAAATCCGCAGGCAGTGCTTTCGTGCAGTGATGCTGTTCATAGAACCGGATCACTCAACTCCAGGAGAGAAAATGGAATACAAGCTCTACGTCGGTAATTTGTCCTACACCACCAGCGAGACCGACCTGCAGACCCTGTTTGCAGAAGCTGGCGCAGTCAAGTCCGTGGCTTTGATCAAAGACCGCGACTCTGGCAGATCCAAGGGATTTGCCTTCATTGAAATGGAAAACCAGAAGGACATGCAGAACGCCATCACCATGTTCAATGGCAAGGAGTTTCAAGATCGCGCCTTATCGGTCAGCGCAGCCCGTCCGCGTGAAGAACGCAGTGGCGGCGGCTTCGGTGGCGGCGGTGGTTACGGTGGCAAGAGCCGTGGCGGCGGTGGTGGTGGCGGTTACAACAGTGATCGCGGTGGTCGCAGAGACAACAATCGCTCCGGCGGCGGACAGAAACGCAGCTGGTAATAATCTGATAATGAAAACTCCCGTCTTTTGGCGGGAGTTTTTGATTCAAGTAAGACTTGCCAGCAGGACAATATCTGAAAAAACATGACTACCCCTCAACCTACCAACCAAACCCGCCCCTTCGAGATCGGTCTTTATACCTTTGTCGATGGTGGCACAAACCCACTCACGGGCGCAAAGAAAAACCCCGCTGAGGTGATGAGTAATTTGCTGGAAACCATCGAACTCGCCGACCAAACCGGGTTGGATGTTTTCGCCATCGGCGAACATCATCGCACAGAGTATCTTGTTTCGGCACCCGCTGTCGTTTTGGGTGCCGCCGCCGCACGCACCAAGAACATTCGTCTTTCAACGGCGGTCACCGTATTAAGTTCGGATGACCCGGTCCGTGTCTTCCAGAGTTTTGCGACCGTTGACCTGATCTCCAATGGTCGCGCTGAGATCATGGCGGGTCGCGGCTCGTTCATCGAATCATTTCCGCTCTTCGGCTACGACCTCAATGATTACGATCTGCTTTTTGATGAAAAGTTGCGTTTGCTTAAGCAACTGAACGAATCAACGAACGTTACCTGGTCAGGCAAGTTCCGTGCGCCGCTCGATAACCTCGGCATCTATCCGCGACCGGTGCAGGAAAAACTTCCGATCTGGGTAGCAGTTGGCGGGACGCCTGAATCGGTTGTCCGCGCTGCCTCATTGGGTTTGCCCATGGCGCTCGCCATTATCGGCGGTCAGCCCGAACGTTTCGCACCGTATCTTGAGTTGTATCGTGAAGCCTCGGCTCAATCTGGTTTCGACCCCATGAGCATTCCGTTGAGTATCAACTCACACGGCTTCATCGCTGACGACGCGCAAAATGCCGTGGACGAATATTATCCGATCCAAACCTACAATATGAATAAGATCGGGCGCGAGCGCGGCTGGTCGCCTGCCACACAAGCGCAACTCGAAAAGCAACGCCTGCTGCGCGGCTCTGATTTTGTCGGCACACCCGATGAGATCATCGAAAAGATCTTGTTCCAGCACGAGATCTTCAATCATCAACGCTTTCTGCTGTATATGGGCAACAACGCCATCGAGCACAAAAAGATGCTGCACGCCATCGAGCTTTTCGGGACGAAGGTCGCGCCCGTAGTGCGGAAAGAAATCGCCTCACGCAACGCGGCTGAATAAACATCCAACAAAATCCCCTACAAAAGCAGGGGATTTTGTTTATTCCAAATACAATTTCTTTAGATGTTCGATTTGCGCTTCGGTCAATCCAAGTCCATTGTGGACGTAATTTTCAAACGAGCCAAACTCTCGATCCATAGCTTCAAATGCCGCCAAAAGATACATTGGATGCGCTTCCATGAATCCTATCAAGACTTCTGCAAAGCGTTTTCCTTTCATCAGCCGCGCAAACAGCAAATTCCATTTGTAAGCGGCTAAAAAGTATTGATTGGTCAACAGATAATCTGCCATCACAGTTTCTTGCGGCACACCGAGGATACGTAAGATAAGCGCGGCAGTAAAACCAGTTCGATCTTTGCCAGCAGCGCAATGAAAAACGATGGGGCGTCCCTCCACGGATAACAACTCACGGAAAAACTGCTGCATTTCAGGACCGAAATGCAGGACGAGGTCCACATTCGTTTCAACCATATATTTGACCGGGTCCATGTCTTTCAAATTCTTGACAAACTCATCGCGCGATTCATGCCAGACCTTTGTACTGCTATCCATAATTGGAATTTCCACTACCCGTTCACGCATCTCCACAGGCAGGCGATCAGGCTCATGTTCTTTTTCATGCGCGGCGCGAAAATCAATGATGCGCTCCAACATCAGCATTGTTAGATGTTTATGGTCAGCATTTGTCAACTTGTGCAATGCATCAGAGCGATAGAGTACACCCCAACGGACTGTCCGATTGTCGGTGGTTCGATAGCCGCCCAAGTCACGAAAATTCTTCGTGCCGGAAAATTTCAAATGTCGCTTTTTCAATGGACTAGATTCCCCAGTCATTGTTTTTTCAAGATACGCTTCTTCAAGCATCGTGTGTCTCCTACATATTAACAATTCGGGAAGTATATTCCCTATTTCGAAAAACATGTTA
>CAZMQE010000166.1:3751-6642 GCA_964568115.1 uncultured Anaerolinea sp. | reverse complement strand
TTGCGCGCCTACACCAGCGGCAAAAGCGAAATCAACGTGACCGGCGCAAAGATCTCGGAGGCGTTGACCGACCTGACCACGCAATTCCCCGCCATCAAGCCGCACCTGTTCAACGAAGGCGGCGACTTGCGTCCGTTCGTGAATCTGTTCGTAGGCGAGAACAACATCAAAGACTTGCAGGGTGTGGATACGCCCATCAAGGATGGCGATAAGATCATGTTGATCCCGTCGATTGCGGGTGGAAAAATTTCTTAACACAAAGGACACGACGGACACAAAGGTTTAAAGGCTTTTCCTTTGTGCACTTAGTGTCCTTCGTGGTTGAAAAGGAAAATTATGATTGAAGAACTTACTCACAATCAGATCCTGCGGTACTCACGGCACCTACTCATGCCCGAAGTCGGTTTGCAGGGACAGATCAAACTCAAGAACTCGTCGGTGCTCGTCATCGGCACCGGCGGACTCGGTTCACCGGTCGCGTTGTATTTAGCGGCGGCGGGTATCGGTCGCATCGGGTTGGTGGATTATGACATTGTTGATTCATCCAACCTCCAGCGTCAGGTCATTCACGGCACCTCCACGGTGAACAAACTCAAAGTGGAAAGCGCCCGCGAGCGTTTGATGGATCTGAATCCGGATATTCAGATTGATGTGTTCAACGAACCGTACACATCTGAGAACGCGCTGCGTATCGCAAAAGATTACGACATTATCATCGATGGCACCGATAACTTTCCGACGCGCTATCTCACCAACGATGTAGCCGTCTTCCTGGGCAAGCCTAACATATACGGTTCCATCTTCCGTTTTGATGGGCAGGTGAGTGTTTTTTATGCGAAGGAAGGTCCGTGCTATCGCTGTCTCTTCCCCGAGCCACCGCCACCGGGATTGGTCCCTTCGTGCGCGGAAGGCGGCGTGTTGGGCGTGTTGCCCGGCACCATCGGTACGCTCCAGGCGACCGAAGCCATCAAAGTTTTGTTGGGCATCGGCGAGCCGCTCATTGGCAAGCTGTTGTTGTACAACGCGCTCGATATGAGCTTTGACTTTGTCAAACTCAAGAAGAATCCCAACTGCCGCGTGTGCGGACCGAATGCCGACATCAAAGAATTGATCGACTACGAAGAATTCTGCGGCGTCCCTGGTCATCATGCGGATGACACCTCCGCCGGTGCAGGCTGGGACATCACCGCGCGCGAATTGCAGGAACGCCTCGAACGTGAACCGAACCTGCTGCTGCTCGATGTGCGTGAACCTCACGAGTTGGAGATCGCTGCCATCAAAGGCGCGAAGAACATTCCGCTCGGTGAAGTTGCCCAACGCATGTCCGAGCTGGACTCGGCGGAAGAGATGGTCGTCTTCTGCAAGCGCGGATCACGCTCCGCGCGCGCGATCGAGATCCTCTCATCCGCTGGCTTCAAGAAGATGAAGAACCTGCAGGGCGGTATCAACGCCTGGGCAGAACAAGTGGATACAAGCTTGCCGCTGTACTAAACAACCAGACCTTCGAGTTCTTCAAAAACTCGAAGGTCTTTTTGTTGGTGGAGTAAAATACTCTTACTCACAACCAAAGGAGCGAGAATGACATTATCTGTTTCATCAGAAAGACGTGTCTATGACAATGTGCTGGGGGCGATGGGGCATACGCCGCTGGTGCGGCTGGGCAGAGTGGCGCGCGACCTGCCAGTTCCACTGTATGCAAAATTGGAATTCATGAATCCGGGGGGCTCGGTCAAAGACCGCGTCGGTGCTTTTATTATTGAACAAGCCGAGAAGCGCGGAGAACTTGTCCCGGGCGGGACGGTGGTCGAAGCGACCTCGGGTAACACGGGCGTAGGTCTCGCCATTGCGGCGGCACTCAAAGGTTATAAGACCATCTTCGTAATGCCCGATAAGATGAGCAATGAAAAGATTCTATTGTTGCGTGCCTATGGGGCGAAGGTGGTTATCACGCCTACCGCCGTTGCGCCGGATGATCCACGCTCGTATTATGAAGTCGCGAAACGCTTCGTCCGCGAGACGCCGAACGCGATCCTTGCCAACCAATATCACAATCCCGATAACCCCAAAACGCATGAGCTGACGACCGGTCCCGAGTTGTGGGAACAGACCGAAGGGCGTGTGACCGATGTCATCATGGGCATGGGCACGGGCGGTACGATCACAGGTGTCGGTCGTTATCTCAAGTCCAAGAATCCCAACATCCAGATCGTGGGCATTGATATCGAAGGCTCGATCCTCACAGAGATCTGGCAGAACAAAGGCAAGATCCCGGAAGGGGCGTACCCGAAGACCTATAAGGTGGAAGGCATCGGCGAAGATTTTCTGCCGACCGCGCTTGACCTTTCAGTGGTGGATGCGATCGAACGTGCTGGCGACCGCGAATCCTTTTTATGGGCGCGGCAACTGGTGCGGCAGGAAGGCATCTTTGCGGGCGGCTCGTCTGGCTCCGCGTTGGCGGGCGCAATCAAGTATTGTCGCAAGTTGAGCGCTGACCGCATCCCGGTGGTCATCCTGCCCGATTCCGGTTCGCGCTATCTTTCCAAATTTTACGATGACAAATGGATGCGTGAGTTCGGTTTCCTTTCGATGGAGTTCGGCGAGACCGCGCTCAGCGATCTGTTGATCGCCAAGCCCAATAAAGTGTTGCACACCGCGCAACTCGGTGACTCGATGCGCAAGGTGGTTTCGATGATGCATCAGCACAGTGTTTCGCAAATGCCGGTCGTTGGCAAAGATGGCACGCTAGTGGGCTTGATCGAAGAAGTGGACATGTTGAATCACATGCTCGAAAAACATGACCACAGCAACGAAGAACCGATCGATCCGCTCGTGCAAAATGCTGATTCCGTTTTCCCGCCGGAGACTCCGCTGGAAGATGCGGTCGATTCGTT
>CAZMQE010000166.1:0-3651 GCA_964568115.1 uncultured Anaerolinea sp. | reverse complement strand
CTTACTTGTCTTCTTTGATCTTCACGCCGCTGTGCTTCAGAGCTGCATGTGCCGCAGCGAGACGAGCCACTGGCACACGGAACGGCGAGCAGGAAACATAGTTGTTGCCGATGATGTGACACCACTCGATCGAGTTGGGGTCGCCGCCGTGTTCACCGCAGATACCCACTTCGAGGGTCGGGCGGGTCTTGCGACCTTCGCTGATCGCCCAGTCCATCAACTTGCCAACGCCACCACGGTCGATCGTCTGGAACGGATTCTTTTCGAGAATGCCCTGTTCCTGATAGGTGATGAGGAAGTTGCGTTCGGCATCGTCACGAGAATAACCATAGGTCATTTGCGTGAGGTCGTTGGTGCCGAAGGAGAAGAATTCAGCATGCTGAGCGATCTCGCCCGCAGTCACAGCCGCGCGCGGGATTTCGATCATGGTGCCGAACTTGTATTCGAATTTGACTTTCTTCTCAGACATCACCGCCGCCGCAATGCGGACGAGGCGCGGCTGGATCCACTCCAGCTCTTTCACGGTGCCAGTGAGCGGGATCATCACTTCAGGCTTGACCACGATACCGCGCAGCGTGCAATCCGCCGCGGCTTCGAAGATCGCGCGGACTTGCATCTCCACGATCTCAGGCATCGAAATGCTCAAGCGCACACCACGCATACCCATCATGGGATTCGATTCGTGCATGCCCTTGATGGCGACGAGCAGATCTTCCTTCGCCTTCAAGCCTTCGGTTTCACCCTTCACGCGCATCGTGATGACTTCTTCGAGCAACTTTTCTTCGTCAGGCATGAATTCATGCAAAGGCGGGTCGATCAAGCGGATGATCACGGGATAGCCGTCCATCGCTTCGAAGAGACCGTCAAAGTCCTTGCGCTGGTAGGGGAGCAGTTCGTTGAGCGCGTTGGTGCGTTCTTCGCTGGTTTCAGAAAGGATCATGCGCTGTACGATGGGTAAGCGCTCGGGTTCAAAGAACATGTGCTCGGTGCGGCAGAGACCAATACCCACGGCGCCATACGCGCGGGCGCGTTGCGCATCCTTCGGGTAATCGGCGTTTGCCCAAACCTGCAAGCCGCGGGTGGGGTAGCCCTTCGGACCCACACGCACACCCTTGCGGGCGGAAATTTCATCTGCCCAGGTGAGCAGGGTCAGCAATTCGGTTTGTTCTTCGAGGGAAGGCGCGGTTGTGGGAATCTTGCCGATGAACACTTTGCCGGTGTTCCCGTCCACAGAGATCCATTCGCCTTCTTTGACCACGACATCGCCAACGGTCATCTGGCGTTTGTCGAGATCGATCTTGATCGCGGAAGCACCCACTACGCAGGGCACGCCGAATTGACGGGCAACCACTGCGGCATGGGAGGTGGCGCCACCTTCGCTGGTGAGCACGCCTTGAGCCGAGATCATGCCGTGGACATCATCCGGCTTGGTGAACGGGCGCACCATGATGGTGTCCTGTTTGTGTTCCTTCGCCATGCGCTCGGAAGTATCCGCATCGAAATAAACCTGACCGACTGCTGCGCCGGGGGAAGCGTTCACACCCTTGGCAAAGAAAGCGCCTTCGTTTTCGGCTTTCTTCATCGCGGATTCGTTGAACTGCGGATGCAGCAAGGAGTCCACGTTCTCGGGTGTGACGCGCGAAACCGCTTCTTCCTTCGTGATCAATTTTTCATTCGCCATATCCACGGCGATCTTCACGGTGGATTTGGCAGTGCGCTTGCCGTTACGGGTCTGGAGCATGTACAGTTTGCCGCGCTCGATCGTGAACTCGACGTCCTGCATGTCCTTGTAGTGCTTTTCCAATTTCTTGGTGATGCTCATGAACTGCTTGTACACAGCGGGCATGTTCTCAACGAGATGTTCGATGGGGTCCGCATTGCGGATACCAGCCACCACGTCTTCGCCCTGGGCGTTCAAAAGATATTCGCCCATCATCTTCGGGTCGCCGGTGGACGGGTTGCGGGTGAACGCCACGCCGGTGCCAGAGTCGTTGCCGGTGTTGCCGAACACCATGGTCTGAATATTGACGGCGGTGCCGAGATCATCAGAGATGCCGGTCGCGCGACGATAATCAATGGCGCGTTTGCCCATCCAGGATTCGAAGACGGCTTTGATCGCGTATTCGAGTTGCTTGTAAACATCCTGCGGGAAATCGAAACCAACATGCTTGGTGAAGACCTCTTTGAAGGTGGCGACCAATGCCTGCCAATCCTCGGCAGTCATTTCAGTATCAACCTTGTAACCCTTGCTGGCTTTGTATTCAGCCATCGGGTGTTCAAAGACTTCATCGTCCAAATTGAACACGGTGGTGCCGAACATTTCGACGAGACGACGATACAAGTCCCACACGAAGCGCGGGTTGTTGGTCGATTTGATCATGCCTTCCACAACCTGGTCATTCAGACCGATGTTGAGGATGGTATTCATCATGCCGGGCATGGAGAATTTCGCGCCGGAACGGCAGGAAACCAACAGCGGATTTTTCGGATCGCCGAACTTTTTACCGGCGCTCTTCTCAACGGACTTCATCGCCACGAGTGCCTGATCCCACATTCCAGCTGGGAACTTGCCCGTCGTGCGGAAGCCGTTACAGGCTTCGGTCGAGACGGTGAAGCCAGGGGGGACGGGCACGCCCGCGCGGGTCATATCCGCGAGGCCTGAGCCTTTACCACCGAGTAGTCCACGTACACCTTCCCATGAACCTGCATATTTTTCTGCAGCTTTTACTTCCTGAAACAGGTAAACCCATTTCTTCGCTTTCGCAGATGCTTGCGCGGGCTTTGCCTTGCGCGCAGCTACCTTTGATTTAACTTTTGTTGCCATAGTGCCTCCAGTAATTAAGTATGATTCCAATTAATCGTGTGAAGTTTACCACAAAGAATTTATGACAAAAGTGATATTTTTTCCGTTCATTTGTCAGTGTTATTGGGGTCTTCATTGCTTGAAGTAAGGAGAATCCCATCAAGATCATCGGGTATTTTAACCTTGTGTTTGTTGGAAATATATGCATAATGTAAGTTGATTAAAGCGAACCTGTTAGCATCTTGCAAAGTGCAGAATCTGGTAAATCGGTGATAATATGTGCACTTAGGAATTGTAACTATGACAACCAAAATACTTGTTATTGACGACGATACAGCAGTAACCGATCTTCTCTCTGTGTTATTACGTTCGCAGGGTTTTGACGTGACCGCCACCAACAGCAGCTCAGATGGCTTGAGTTATGTTCGTGACAGCGAGCCTGATCTTATCATTCTTGATTTGATGATGCCCGAGATCGATGGCTGGGAAGTTTGCCGCTCCGTGCGCACATTCAGCCAGGTACCAATCATTGTGCTTTCTGCGCTCAACGACCCATCCATGGTTGCCAGCGTGCTCGATGCTGGCGCAGACGATTACCTGACCAAACCCACACCCAGCCGCGTTTTGGTGGCACATATCAATCGCTTGCTTAAGCGCAATGAGACAAGCAAACACGAGATATCAGCCGCCAACAATCTTTTGACAAGACCATCTCCGGCAACATAAAAGGATAGGCTTGCGCTTCCTCCTCAGCCGGAACCTGATTCTACAAAATAAAACATCCCGTCACCCAAACAGTGACGGGATGTTCGTTTATCTCAACAGCATGAGCGCTTGTGCAGTTTCAT
>CAZMQE010000165.1:0-6647 GCA_964568115.1 uncultured Anaerolinea sp. | reverse complement strand
TGACCCCTGAAGAAGTGGACGGCTTGATGGGCAACCTACTCGTCTCGAAAGAACCTGCCCGCGCCAAGACTGCCTTCAAGGATTGGCTAAACAGCAACAAACAAACCGTTGGTACAAAATACGCTTCTGAAATACAAAGACACTACGTATGAAACAGAAAACTTTCTTTGGGCTTGCCCTGCTATTCCCCTACATTCTCTGGGTCTTCTGCACACTGGTCGTTTTCATTTTATCGTCACGCGAATTGTCTGCGACCTGGAACTCGGTATTGATGCCATTTGGGATTTACACGTTTGGAATTGTTCTTTGGTTCATTCCTTATACCCTCCTGGCAATTGGCTTGTGGGTTTGGAGCAGGAACAAACCCACCCAAGCCATTTTTAAAGCAGGCTTGCTTGCCCCATTCTTTCTGGTGTTGTTCATGTTTGTCGAAGTCATTGTATTCTCTTTTGGCACTGGGGGTGTCAATGAGATATTCAACAACGCTGTAAACGAAGCATTGGCATTGGGAGTCTTTTGTCTGGTATTTGGTTATCTATGCGTGGGAGTTGTATTGGGACTTTATAAATTCTTGCTATTTAGAAACATCGTCAAAGAGGAAACAACATCCAACCTCGAATTTGCCCCCGCTGAGGTCTAGTCGATCATCACAACGCCGTTGCACTTGGGGCTATCCATGCAACCGTAAAATTTCTTGCCATTGTTCGGTCCATCACGGTGGATGCGCAGGGTCATCATCCGGCCACAGATCGGGCACATTGGAACTGAATCAGATTTGGCTGAGGCGCGAAGCGGAGCGGAGTCCTTTACCTTCAGCACCGCCAATTGAAATAATTCCGCCACGTCATGCTGCACATAGCGCTCACTCGAAGGGATATGCACAAGCGGAATGCCCGCGCTGAGGAACAGGTCCTGCATGAATTGGTCGGCTTCGCGCGTTTCGCTTTTGGCGACCGGTTTCACCAATTCAACGCCGAGCGCCGGTTTAAATGTAGTGGGGTCACATAACAGAAAATCCACGTGTTTACGAAAGATCTTGTTGAAAAAATGGACGTTCTCGTTGGGGCGCACGATATAAAAAATATCGTTCAGCCCCACCTTCGGACAGATCGTATACCGCCGCCCCACCATCTCTTGCAGAGTCCGAAACAGTGCTAATTCCGGCGTGGACATGAACTGGTCCCGCAGACGGTAAGGCAGCCTGTCCTCAGGTTCTTTCGGATGAATTGATTTTGTGTCGGGAAGGTTCATGTATACGCCCATTATACTGCCTCTCGTTACCAGCCCCCAGCGTTTGCATGATGACAACATAACAAACAGGTGACATAAATTACCTGACATTCCTAGCACCAGGGCGTAGAATGAATGGCGGGCTTTGCCCAATTACAAGGAGCATTATATGAAATTAATCAAAAAGTATTTTTGGATTCTGGTAGCCGGAGCGATCGGGTTGTTCTTGCTGATTCAACTCATCCCGTTCGGGCACAACCGCACGAATCCTCCCGTTGTTTCAGAACCGAATTGGTCGAGCCCCGCAGCACGCGCGCTCGTCAAGGAGCATTGTTTTCAGTGCCACAGCAATGAAACCAACTGGACCTGGTACGCCAATATCGCCCCCGGTTCCTGGTTGATCGCGTATGATGTGATCGAGGGACGGGATCAATTCAATTTCTCAGATTGGAACAATAACCCCGGCGAATTGGATGAGATCATTGAAGTCATTCAAGAAGGCGAGATGCCACCCATTCAATATTGGATCTTCCACCCCAACTCAAAAATGGATGCCCAACAAAAACAGGAATTGATCGACGCCATGAACAGCTCGCTCAAGTAATAAAAAAATCCCGAAGGTTGAAAGCCTTCGGGATTTTTTTATTTAACCGCGCGTCAATTTCAGGACCTTCGATTTGAGTGCGGCGTTAACCGCCAAGCCCTCCCTGTGAGTGTGACCTTCTTCGCCATTCCACGAACCGAAGAAACCACCGGCTTCACGAAAGATCGGCGGGAAGGGCGCTACATCCCAAATTTGTATCTCGGGGTCAAGGTACACTTCAGCGCGCCCGGTTGCGACCATGTGATATCCGTAGGCATCACTCCAGCCGCGCCCGAAGAAACATTCTTTATGTAAATTCTCGAACACATCGAGGCGCTCTTTGGAGCGGAAGCCCGACCAACTTGTATAACAGAACACAGCTTCTTTGAGCTTGGAAACCTTCGAGACGTACACGCGCTTGCCGTTATTCCATGCCCCTAATCCATCAGCCCCATAGAGAATTTCATCCAACGCGGGAAAGCACACCGCCCCGACACGCGAGACACCTTCGATCTCCAACGCGATCAATACCGAATAAAAAGGGACGCCCTTGATAAAGGACTTGGTACCGTCGATCGGGTCAACGATCCAGCGGAAGGGATTCCCCTCGCCTGCCGTTTCGCCATATTCCTCCCCCACGATCGCATGCGTTGGATAATTCTTCTCGATCTCACCGCGGATAAATTCCTCCGTGGCTTTATCCGCCGCAGTGACGGGCGTCTCATCCGATTTCAGATCATGCTGAATGCCCTTGTTGTAATGGCTAAGCGTAATGCGCCCGGCACGATAGGCAAGTTGTTTTGCAAAATTGAGGTAGGGTTGTAGGTTCATTTGATCAATTCTTCTAAAAGTTTTTTTTCTTCCTCTTCCGTCTGCACTTCCCCATCCAACCACGCTGTGCGGAGACGGGTAAGGATCACCTTGAATTTTGGACCCGGTTCAAGTCCGCTTTGTTGCAGGGCATAGCCGGTGGTGTACGGTTTTATATTACGCCACTCAACCAGATAATCTCGCAAAACCGATTCTTGCTTCACGAGATACACGGCATACACTGCCAGTGTTGGAACTTCATCAAGGTAGAACGTCCACTGGCTGGGTTTCCAATTCTTGAAAGCCGCCAAATCGTTATTCAAAAACGAAGCGCCGCGTACAGCTTTGGTCAACAAGGTAGGAAAAGCCAGTCGTTGTGCGATGTAGTCAACGTCATTTTCAGATATGTTCAATAAATACAAAATCCATCCCAGCGTTTGCTTGAAAGACAAAATATCAGGGATGCTAAATTCACCAAATTCCGGTTCGGGGTGGTCAATGAGAGCGGTTAGCTGCTGGCTTTTCGCGTTTAACAAAGAGGGATGAACGGTATTGAGCAAATCCAACTCACTCAACCGCATCAACATATCATCACAATTTTCCTCTTCAAACATCAGATCAAATTC
Source organism: uncultured Anaerolinea sp. (assembly GCA_964568115.1). Taxonomy (GTDB): domain Bacteria; phylum Chloroflexota; class Anaerolineae; order Anaerolineales; family Villigracilaceae; genus Defluviilinea. Next base: position 3,398 of record CAZMQE010000165.1, on the reverse strand, counting down.
ATGGCGCAGACGCTCGCCACTCAGCCCCGCCAAAACTCCACGCGCTGCGTCATTGACCAGGCTCAACGTCTCAGGTGCGATCTCAAACCCATAGCGCACCGCATAACGGACAGCCCGAAAGATGCGCGTCGGGTCATCCACGAACGATTGCGCATGCAAAACGCGCACCAATTTATTATCAAGGTCTTTGCGTCCGTTCAATGGGTCGAACAATTCTCCAAAGTGTTCACCATCCAGGCGCAAAGCCATGGCATTGATCGTGAAGTCGCGCCGATACAAATCAGCATCAATCATCGAGCGCTTCACCGTGGGCAATGCGCCCGGCTGGGCATACGTCTCGGTACGGGCAGAAGCAAAATCAAAAGAAAGGGGGATATTTGGAAATTGCAATGGAGAGATTTTCACGCGCTCAAAAGTCGACTCGTTCAACACCCATGTGGCGGTCAAAAACTTGGCATGGATCAGGATCTTCCCGCCAAATTTCCGTACGATATACTCCGCAAACTCGGCACTGCTCCCCTCCACCACCAGGTCAAAATCATGGACTGCCCGACCCAAAAGAATATCACGCACCACCCCGCCCACCAGATACAAGGGCATCCGCAGCATGGCAGATTGCTGCGCCAGCAAATGCAACAACTCCAAACGCGCCCCACCATCCATTGACCGTACAAGCAGGTCGGAAATATTTCGTTCCATGCCGATATTGTAGCAGAGAAAATCGTGCCCCGAAGAGCACACCGTACTTGCGCTCGGTGCAAGTGTCGGGACTATAGTATAATGTGCGCCATGATGTTGAACCCGTTGCCGCGACCCGAAATGCATAAACCTGCCTGGTCTGGATAAGGTTCAGTTCAACGTGTCAACGAACGGCTCCCAGACTTGGAGAGCCGTTTTTTTATTCGCGCTGAGCGGAGTGAGGACAGCCCTACCGTCCGAACGCAGTCGAAGTGTGGATAAAAGCCACGCATCATCCTACCCGGAAGCTGGTACAGCGTCATGGACATAAAACAACTTACCGAAGCAATGCACCGCCTTGTCGAATCAAAAGGCTGGTACGCCAGCGATAGCAAACGTCCGCAAACGCCTAGAAATTTAGCAATATCGCTTTCGATCGAAGCAGCCGAGATCCTGGAACACTTCCAATTCACGGATGAGATCAAGAATCGAGATGAATTAGGCAGCGAGCTCGCAGACGTGACCTTGTATCTCCTGCAATTGGCATCCGTTTCAGGGATCGACCTGGAAGAAGCTGTGTTGAAGAAAATTGAAGTGAATAAGGCGAGAGAATGGGATAAAAAATAAAATATGCTGGTGGTCGAGTAGTTCCGAGCGATAGCGAGGAATGTATCGAGACCACCATGTAACATAAATTATTTTGCTTATTGGTGGGTCTCGATACGCCGCTTCGCGGCTACTCGACCACCATATTTGGAATGAAAATGAACATATCTGTATTCGGCGGCTCACAACCCAAAGCAGGCGACGCGGCTTACGCCGAGGCACAAGAACTCGGCAAGCTGTTAGCTCAACGCGGACATACCGTCCTCACCGGCGGCTACATCGGCACGATGGAAGCTGTCTCACGCGGCGCATCTGAAGCGGGCGGACACGTCATCGGCGTGACGTGTGTGGATATTGAGAACTGGCGCAAGGTTGGAGCAAACCGTTGGGTGAAAGAGGAATGGCGCAAGCAAACGCTCATTGAACGGTTGCAGGCACTCGTCGAAGGTTGTGATGCGGCGCTTGCCCTCCCCGGCGGTCCCGGCACGTTGACCGAAATCTCCCTAATGTGGAACTTGATGATCGTGGAGTCCCTGCACCGGAGGCCGCTCATCCTGATCGGAGATGGCTGGCAGTCCGTCTTTGATCAGGTCTTCAAGCAATTGGAACCATACACCTCCGCGCAACAACGTGAGCTATTATCCTTTGCGAAAGATATTCATACTGCTGTGAAGTTTTTAGAGAACAGAGACTAGCAACTAGTCCTTCTTCAAACTTCACGTTCGACTAATACCTAGTTATCTAATCTCTATTATCTGGAGTAAAAATGGCTGAAGAAAAATTAACCACCCGTGCAGAAGACTTTTCAGAATGGTACAACCAACTCGTATTGCGTTCCGACCTGGCAGATTACTCGCCTGTGCGCGGATGCATGGTCGTCAAACCCTATGGCTGGACGCTCTGGGAAAATATGACTGCCGCGCTCGATAAGGAATTCAAAGCGACTGGTCACACCAACGCAGCGTTCCCCATGTTGATCCCTCTTTCCTTCTTCGAAAAAGAAAAGGAACATGTCGAAGGTTTTGCGCCAGAGCTGGCCGTGGTCACACACGGTGGCGGTGAAGAACTGGAAGAGAAATTAGTCGTGCGTCCCACCTCCGAAACCATCATTGGGCACATGTATGCCAAGTGGATCAAATCCTGGCGTGACCTGCCCATCTTGATCAACCAATGGGGCTCGGTGCTACGCTGGGAATTACGCACCAAACTTTTCCTGCGCACCGCCGAGTTCTACTGGCAGGAAGGTCACACCGCCCACGCCACCGCTGAAGAAGCCAAAGAAGAGATGTTCCGCATCCTCGATATTTATGCGGACTTCGCCATCAACGAAGCGGCTGTACCTGTCTTCAAAGGCACCAAGAGCGAGTCTGAAAGATTCGCTGGCGCCCAGATCACTACCTCCATCGAAGGCATGATGCAGGATAAAAAGGCGCTGCAATCTGCGACCTCGCATTACTTCGGGACCAACTTCGCGAAAGCCTTCGAGATCCAATTTGTGGACCAGAACAACACCCTGCAATTCGCCGAGACCACTTCATGGGGGCTCTCCACCCGCATGATCGGCGCGATCATCATGACCCACGGCGATGATCAGGGATTGGTACTACCTCCCCGCCTGGCTCCTATTCAGGCAGTCATCGTGCCTATCTTCAAAAAGGAAGATGAAAAAGTAAAAGTGATGGAAGTGGCTGACCGCATCTTCAAAGAGCTCAAAGCTGCCGGCATCCGCGTCAAAATGGATGACCGTGACAATGTCAGTTCGGGATTCAAATTCAATGATTGGGAGATGCGCGGTGTCCCTGTCCGCGTGGAGATCGGTCCCAAGGATGTTGAAAAGAACTCCGTTGCGTTAGCACGCCGTGATAAGCCCGGTAAAGAAGGCAAGGTCTTCGTTCAACAGGAAGGGCTTGCGGCAACCATCAACAACCTGCTGGTTGAAATCCAAGCCGCGCTCCTGCAACGTGCCACCGAATTCCGCGATGCCAACATCCATGAACCCAAGGATTATGACGACCTCAAGCAGATCGTCACCGATGGCTGGGCTTTTTCCTATTGGTGCGAATCGCGTGAATGTGAAGCCAAGGTCAAAGAAGATACCAAAGCCACCACGCGCA
>CAZMQE010000164.1:5199-6649 GCA_964568115.1 uncultured Anaerolinea sp. | reverse complement strand
TTTAAATTCTGGATGCACATCAGCAAGCAGGAACAACTGCGCCGTTTCAAGGAACGCACGCGCACCAATTACAAAACCTGGAAGATCACCGATGAGGATTGGCGCAATCGCGGCAAATGGGAGGATTACATCACCGCCGCCGAAGAGATGCTGTTGAAGACCAGCACGCCCGATGCCCCCTGGACGCTGGTGGAAGCCAACGATAAATATTTTGCGCGCATCAAGTCCCTGCGCACGGTCGCTGAGAAATTGCGGCGAGCGTTGAAGTAAAGTGACCAGTATGGAGCGCAAATACATTCTGATTTGCGCTCCATTTTCATTATCTTGAATATATGGGGGCATCAAAACTTGGCGCGGCAAAACGCTGCGAACCGTGCTATAGTGAATATGAAAACGCAAATCCAATTGATCCATGTGTACAAGAAGGAACGTGTCATGACCCAAAACCAACCCGATGAATCCGAGCAGGGACAGGAGCAGAGACGAAAACTGCGCCAACAGGAACGACTGCAATTGGAACAGCAGCAGGAAGAGAAACAAAAACTGCGGCGTCAGGAACAGCTCAAACTGGAGCACGAGCAGGAAGAAAAACAAAAACTGCACCGTCAGGCACAACTAAAACTGGAACAGGAACAGGAAGAGAAACAAAAACTGCGCCGCCAACAACAGATCCAACTTGAGCAGGAACAGCAACAGAAGAAACAGTAGCACCTGTAAGATATACGTGAACAGTAAAAGAGACAGCAGAAGGTGAGGTGCTGTCTCTTTTTAACTGTCAATACTAGATTTGTCTGAGGTCTTGGTTGATATATATGGTGTCAGGAAAAAACAAATTCATCCCGAAAGATCAATTTCGGGATGAATTTGTTTTTAATAAACTGCTAACGGATGATCACTGCGTCGATCGAACCAAAGATCTTTTTAGAAGGGTCGGTTGTCACGAAGACCAGTTTAAGCGTATGAGCGCCAGAAGTTAACAGACCGGGGTAATCCCAGCGTTGTTGGAAGGAGGATGCGGGTGTCTTTTCATCGATCGTTCCGACCAGGATGTTGTCAATGTAAACATCTAGTTTCCCAAAGGCGGTGCCACCCTTATAGATAACGCTGAACGACTGTCCCTTGAACGCAAAGGTCATGGATGAGCCATTGCGGGTTGTGAACATATACGAGTTTTTATAAGCGCGTCGATTGGCTTCATTCCTCCAACCTGAGGAATAAACGAAACCATAACTCTTGTCATCGAATACCTTACCTGACTCTGATGGGTTTATCAAGGTTGGGATCGCCGTGGGTGGTAAGGAAGTTATTACGAAGGTAGGTGTTGGGGATGCAGGGATAACCAACGCCGTTGGGGTGGCTGTGGGTGGATTGGATACCTGGGTATTCGTAGGCGAAGCAGGCACGACTATTGTCGTTGCCGTAGCTGTCGGTGGAATGACGATTTGAGTAT
>CAZMQE010000164.1:0-5099 GCA_964568115.1 uncultured Anaerolinea sp. | reverse complement strand
GCCGTTGCCGCTGGTATGGTCGAGGTCGGCTTCAGAGTGGGGACAGATGTTGATGTGGGTATCACCTGCGTAGTAGGCGTGATCGTAACTGTCCCTGCTGTTCCCCAAAAATTCCCAGGCACAATCGCATTCCAGCCTGCAAAATCATAAGACTTTCCATTCCAATCAAAAACATTTGTGTTTGAGAAGAAAGTGTTGCCTGTCACTGTGAAGCCGCCGTTCTGTATGGTAAGCGGTTTGCCGGATGTCAATCGAATTGTATTGTTGCGAATGGTTGAATTTGTATGTGCGCCGCTAGGGATTCTCAGCCCATATTCCCAGGTATTGATAATCGTATTATTTTCAATCAGCGTGTTCTTCACTCCTGAACAGGCTATATATTGATAGAAAGAGATGCCATACCGTGCGCCTGTAACTGTATTGCCGGTAATGGTGTTGCTGTCTGTGAGACAGACAGTCTCGTCCCCGATTGCAATCCCAGCCGGGACATTTCTCCATGACTGGTCAGAGCCGTGGGGGGTATAGGGCTTTGTGTCAATAACCGTGTTATTGCGAACGATGGTCTGGTTTGCTATGATGTAGATTTCATTGCTCCAATTATTCTTGAATGTATTGTTCTCGACTAAATCCCCTGTATACACCACCATTCCCTCACCGCAGTTATCGTGAACATTGTTATTACGCCATACATTGAAGCTTGCTGCGCCCCACGAGTTTATCGCGGACGGCCAACTGGTAGCTGTTGGACTGCATGTGTAATGCGCCCCGTCAAAACTAACGGAGTTTAGCAAAACCGTATCGTACAACTCGTTTCCATCAAAGGTGTTGAATTTGCCGTCTCGCATCCAAATCCCGGCGCCCTGAGTATGGTGGATAATGTTGCTTATAAACTGGTTGTTACTTCCGAAGTTTGCCAGCCCGTAAGTTTTAGCGTTTGAGATCGTAAATCCCTGAAACCTGACATTGTTTGCAGTCACCGAAACAAGCCCATCGGTCACGGTGCCAGAGGCGTTCACGCCATCTATGGTTGCGCCGTTGGAAATAACTGTGATCGACTTATTCACAGCAACATACTCGCGATAAACGCCAGCGGAAACAATAACCGTATCGCCGTTCTGTGTAACACTAATGCCCTTTTTTATCGTTTTACATGGCGCAGATTGAGAACAAATATTGGCGTCATTGCCAGTTATGGATACATAGTATTGATTAGCAACCAGCGATGTAGTAGCTGTTGTGGATGAGGCTTGCGCGTTGAAGTGGCTCCCAAAGATCAGGGCAAATACCACAAATGTACTCATTGATCGAGATATTAAGTTTTTCATTTTGTTCTCCTTCATAAAAAGTAAAACTATCTGTTTCACTGGCTGATTGCGGGAATATGTCCAACCAACTGGAGACCGGGCTGTGTGAATTACGGTAATCAAGATCGTGCCTGCCCGGGTTTCATTGGTTTTTTCTTTTTTGGAATTCGATGTTTAACAGCTGCTCCTTTGATAAATAATGTTTTGCCCTATAAAGGTAACATCCCGCCAATTGTGGAGCGAGTCCATAGGTTCAAAATTGCCAAACGTTTCTGTTAATTTGATGGGTTACTTAAGTAAGCCGGTGCAAAAAAATGGTGATTATTGGGAAGTAGATGCAAAAAAAGTCCATATTTTCAATATGGACTTTAAGTAAAATTAATCTTTTCACTTATGCAAGCCGATTTAGCAGTGGCTCGTCAGATTTAATGGGTGCTTTGGATTTGGATTAGCGATCGATTTTTAGCGATGGGTTGTGGCTTAAGAACATGCTCTGGAGAAGCCTGTGTTTCAGGCGCTTGCTCTTAACAGCCTAGAGTTCTTTCTTGTAAAACCGATAGCGTTTATAGATCTTTGCCCCCATGTGGTGCGCAAGATCCCAGGTATCGGGATTGTCTTCGCCGGTTAGTGAAAGATCTGCCCATTGATAGCCTTTGGCGATGGCGCGTTGCGCCATTTCGGCGAATAATAATATGGCAGCGCCTGTATCCCAGTATTCCGGTAATACCGCCACACTCTTGATCGAGAGGCATTTTGGCTTCAAATTCTTATAACGCAATGCTCGCAGATAGTCCCATGGATAGCGCAGGCCATTGAGATGGATCAGGATCTCATTGAAATTTTGGATCGCCGGGAACCAGCCCACAGCCCGTCCGTTATCTTCGACGAAGAGGATCAACTCAGGGTCCGCAAGATCTTTGAGCGGCAACAACATTGCCTTGACCGACTCAAGCGAATAGGGCACAAAACCGGGTAAATGCTCCAGTGCGCGGTTTTGCAAAACCAAAACCCGTTCCATTTCGTCGTTGAGGTTGTTCATGTTCGCAGTGCGGATCGTAAAGTGTTTGCGTTTGCGCACGACCTCCGCCAGCCGATATAAACGTTGAAGCTTTGGGTTGTTCAGATCCAGTTCAGCGGCGTAGGCGAGTCCGTCGTCGTGGCGTTTAACGAATCCGAAGCGCTCGCAAAATTCCCCGTAGTATGAAGCGTTATGTCCACATAAAACAACCGGTGGACGGTCGCGCCCCTCGATCAGGATTCCACGTCCATTTTCGCGGTCAAGGTTATATGTGCCGCACAACATCGCCAACCCGTGTGCGCGCGCCCAAGCCTCCGCGCATTGAAACAACTTCTCTGCAACTTCGTAATCATTGATACACTCGAAAAATCCAAACGAACATTCCGTGGGATCGCCGCCCTGCTCGTGCGAACAACAGATCGTGCCGACGGGCTGCCTGTTTTGCCAGGCGATGAAGAAATCTGCGTAGCCATCTTTGAAGAATAATCCGGACGAAGGGTCCGCTTCTTTCCGACGCTCGGAGAGGAGCGGCGGTACCCAAAGCGGATCGTGCCGATACAGCTTCCACGGAAACGTGAGGAAGATTTCTTTTTCGCGTTTCGTGGTTACTTTGCGTACTTCGATCATTTCTTTATCTCCGCATTGGCTGCTTTTGTTTTGCGGCGTGCCTCCAATTCGCTTGAGATCTTTTTAAAATCTTCGCGCCCCAATGGAAATAAGATCGTGAAGAGAATGCCCATGCTGATCGTAAACGCCGGTATTAAACCAGCCACTAAACGAATCCCCGTAATGGCGCTGGCGGGCTGCGTTGGGCTGTTGGGGATATAACCAGTTGCCTCCAGCACCAGCAGCGCAGCAGGCACTGCAATGGACGTGGCGACCTTTTGTGCCAGCGTGATCAGGCTATAGAACATGCCTTCCTGTCTTTCGCCTGTTTTCCATTCGCCATACTCGATCGCATCCGGTAGGATCGCCCACGGCATCACGTGCATCGCAGAAACACCGATACCTGCCAACACACACAACCCCATGATAAAAACGAGACTGGTCGCGGGTGTCAATGTGGCAAGGATCACCAGTATCACAGCCAGTAACGAGACGCCGCTAATATATGCCCAGCGTTTGTCCAGGCGCTGCGAAACCCAGACCCACAATGGTAGAACGATCATCGCAACCACAAATATGGTCGCCATGATCATGTCGCTTTGCGCTTCGCGTTCGACAACATATTTGACGTAATACAACAGGATCACCTGAATGATGCTCATGGTCACGCCGTTGAACATGAACATGATCAACCCAAACACAAATGGGCGGTTCTGCCATGTCACCTTGATGGCATCTTTTACACCCAGCGTCTGTTCCCTGTTCATATGTTCCGGGCGTTCGCGCGTATTCAGGAACACCAAAAAAAGCGGCACAGCGGAGAGTAAGCCAAACATGCCGCCCATCAATAGTACGCGGTTCGCATGTTCCGGATGAAATCCCCCCACCACCCAGATCGGAAGCGTGAACGCAACCAGGCTGCCAAGGATCGAGAAGAACATGCGCGTGGAGGTTAGTCCGGTGCGTTCGTCATAGTCACTGGTCAATTCCGGGGTCAACGCAAAATAAGGCATGTAGACGAAAGTTGCCGCTGTATCATATAAAGCAAAAGCAAGCGAATAATAGACGCCCAGCGCAACCGGACTCACGAAAGGCGGTTTCCACCACAGGAGCAGGAACGTTACTGCGAACGGCAGCGCCCCAAACAGCAGAAAAGGTCGCCTCCGGCCCCAGCGCGAACGCGTGCGGTCTGAGAGGTAACCCACGATCGGGTCATTCACGTAATCCCAGGTACTGCCAACGAAAATGGCGATTGCGGCAATGGACGGTTTTACCCCCACGACATCGGTCAGGAATAAGGCAAAGTACACGCTCAGGATGGTATTGGTCAGGCTAAAGCCCAGGTCGCCCGAGCCGTAGATCCATTTAATACGTGTTGATAGTTTTTCGGTCATGCCCGAATCTCCAAAGGATGAAGTCGAATTGTATGTATAAACACGGATGATCAAGATTGGGAACGCTGACGAATGTCAGTTTCTCTATATACCTCGTTGAATTTCGTATTAAAAAGCAGTACGATAAAACCAGGAGAAGGCATGCCTGCCGATATAAAGATCACAACGGAATTACTCTATAAAGGTGCCTTGGTCTTCGCACTGATGGACGCCCTCTATATTCCGTTGCTGATGTGGCGCGTGAACGACGAAACATTCCGTAGGTTGAAATGGTCGCTGGTCATATCCGCGGCTTTAGTCTGGTATGGGATCTGGGCTTGGGCGCTCGGTAATTTTTGGGACACGGTCTATGTGTATGTGTTTTCCGCCTGGGCTCAAACATGGGTCCCATGGATCGCCTTTGTCGCCGCAGGTGTAGTATCGCTCGGCTTGTGGATGCTGACGTTCTGCCTCAAACGAAATTTTGTTGTCCTATTTTGTTTGATGGGTGGTGTGGTTGGAAGTCTCACTCATATTTTGGCTGTCTATCGCGGCATTGTTACCAAACCACCTATGTTGCAGGGCGCATCGCCATTGGCAGCGATTGTCATTGCATTTTTCGAGTATATATTTTATTGGTGTACCATTCTTGCGTTCGCAAAAATCATGGATTGGATGCGGTTAAAGCTGGTGAATAGATAAGCAGCGTGGTATTGGGAGGGTAGAATTACCCAAATCTACTTTTAGGAGTAACTCATGGCACTTGAAGAAGTTAATTGGGACGAGTACTACCAAAAG
>CAZMQE010000163.1:0-6663 GCA_964568115.1 uncultured Anaerolinea sp. | reverse complement strand
GCGGGGAGAAATTCTGCGGAGAAGAGGATACTGTCATCGCGGACCTGGGGTTCGTTGAACAGCCACCAACCCCAGCCATCGGCGAACGGGTCTTTGTCATCGAATTGCGCTTGCACTTGCGTTTCATCCACGCCGAGTTGACTCGTTTTGAGATTGCGATTCAAAATTTCCATGCCCGCGGGGATGAAGTCTTCGACCATGACGTAGTACGAGTCGTGGGGCAGGATCAGCGTCAGTTGGGCAGAGATCGATTGTGTAGCAGCAAGTTGAAGGGAAGAAAGAGGCGTGCAGCCTTTGGAGCGCGTGTCCGCTTTGCAGAAGACGCGTTCGAGCTGCATGCCGTTATCCAAGGGTCGCACATCCTGCACCGGACGATTGACGTTCAAGACCGTGTTGTAATACAAACGTCCCAACCCATCTTCGCGATTGATGGTGAGCAGGTTCGAGGCGTTGGCGGTCAGGTTGGCGAGCGGCACGAATGTTTTGAGCGGCGTGAGCTGCGTGCCTGCGATATCGCCACTGGTCAGCGGCGTGCCGTTGAGTGAAGCGTTGAAGGCAAAATCCGCGCGCAGGTCACCGATGCCCACCATCGCGGCATTGAGCGCCGTGATCGCCCAGGCATTATCGTGACCGAGATTCCACAATCCGCTGGCGCTGCGATGCGCGGCGAGATAGCGCACGGCGCTCAGTACTATTTGATTGGCAGGATCGACTTGCGAAAGCACATACACCACAATGGAGGAGGTGTAGATCGTGGAGCCGCGCATGAAGAGGTTCGTGCTGGGTGTTTCCCAGTGCGCGCTTGAGGAGGTGACGATCGCGGAGGTTTCGAGATTCGAGATCAAGTCACGGACGCGTGGATCGGCAGGGTTGATCTTGTTGAATACATAAGCGCTCCACGCCCGGCTTGCCGGACTCATGCGGTCGCGCGCGTCATACAATGCGCCTGCGATCTGGGCATCTGCCAGACCAGCGTTGCTCAAGGTGAATTGAATGAACGCAACTTCATCGAGCACCGTGCCGGGTGTGTTCGCATCGAGCGCGGGTTGTGCGCTTTGCAAGTACGTGACCGCGCGACTCAATACATCATCGCTGACCGCCGCGCCTGTTGCGCGCGCCTGTTGCAAACCGAAGAACACATACGCCGAAATATACGGGTCAGATTTTTCGCTGGTACCCCACCAACTCCAGCCGCCATCTGTATTTTGCAAAGACAATATTCGACTGACGCTTGTATTGAGATTTGTGGTGATGCGTTCTGTCAATGCGGGATCGCTGACACCTTCATTGTTCAACGCGCGATAGACTTCGAGATTCGGCAACAGATAGGACATGATGGACTCTGCGCTTTGCGACCCATCGGGGACTTGCAACGCCTCCAACGCCGATAACAAACTGCCAGCCAACGAGGGGCTTAACTCTACATCCAAGCCGCCGCTGGTGGGCACGAACGTGCGCGGCAGCGAAATGACTTCCTGTTGTGAAGCCGCGCCGCGCAACACCCCGCCCGTGACGAATGCCTGCGGAGCCGTGTATTGCAGGATCGGTAACTTGCCCCACACGGGACGCGCCGAATCTTGTAACGAAGGCGTACCGCTGGTGATCGCCGAGAAAACGACGTCTGCTGATTCAGCCAAACCCGCCGTGCCCCACCATTCCACACGCGAACGTCCGTTGGCGGGGATGTCTAAATTGAGTGTGGCTTTGCCGGGATCATCCAAAACAAAACCATCGCTTTGTAAATTGACAGCCACGCGTAATGTGTTTGGCGTGTTGTTGTTGACGATCGCCGCCAGCAACACATGATCGCCGCTGACCAAAAATCTCGGCGTCACCGGGCGCACCAATAACGGTTTGGTGGAAACGATCTCAGTTTCGCCCTGACCAACTTTGGTGTCGGTCGTGAGTCCGCGCACATCAATGTGCCAGGTGGTGAGTGAATCGGGCAACGTCATCGTCACTTGTCCGCGCCCTTCGGCGTTCGTGATGAGCGAGGGATTCCAATACGCAGTATCGGGGAAATCTTCACGCAGGAACGGCACTTCTCCGCCGCCTCCGCCGCCCATACCGCCGGGCATCAGGGCATTGCGTCCGGTGTATGCCGCGAGCGAGAGACCGGTTTCCACGCCGAGTGGTTGATTGCTATAGTAGGCGGGCAGAATATCTTGGGCATTTGAGTCAGCCAACGCAAGCACGGCTTTATCAACCACCGCCAAAGAGAACTCGCCCTCCACCGGTTGACCTTGATGATCGGTCACCACTACATCGAAGGTGACGTTATCGCGCGGTCCGGCTTCACCCGGGTTCGGAATGACTTGCACATTTAATTCCTGCGCATCCGGCGCTACGGGGATGTTTACAATTCCTTCTCTGAAATCATTGCCCTGCCCGAGAATGGTGACGTTGACATAGACATTCGGCGCGTCATCATCGGTCAGGGGTAATGTGTATTCCTGCCCGCTGCCGCTGACGGTGAGCACTTCCGCTTTGGAGACGATGCCGCGTTCAACGGTCACGAGCGCGAGCGCATTCGTCGCAAATGGATTCGGGATGAAGATCTTCGCGGTATCACCCGCTTTGTAGGTGTCTTTATCGGCGGTGAGTTGTAAACGTTGATTCGGCAGGTCAGCCCAGGCTGCGCTGCCTGCGCCGCCGACCCAGATCAAGGTTTGCGTGCGGGCACCACTACCTGACACATCGAGCATGTACGTTCCCGCAGTGGGTGGGATGAAGGAAAGCCGCGCTCTGCCATCGGGTCCCGTGGCGAGGTTGCTGCTGCTGACGGGTGTGTACACCGGCGTGTAGGTTGGGAAACCAAAACTATCGGTCTCTTTTTCCCAGCGTACTTGTTTGAATTCAGCCGTCAGTGGTTTATCACCGGAAGGTTCCTTCGACCAATTCACCGTGAGCACATCAAAGCCGATCTCTGTTTTGGCTGTGCCGAACCATTGATCGGGATGCAAGCCGATATAAAAATCAGCGGGATGAACATGCAGTTCCGTGCGGGCGCTGACGGGTTGACCTGATTCGTCTTGAGCGGTCACTTCGATGGTGACGAGCTGCCCCGCATCCGACTCAGGGATGGCTGGCAGGTCAATGGACAGGATCCCCTTCGAGGACGTCTGACCCGTCCCGTCCTTGATGAGCTTCCCAAAATAATCGGAGCCGTAAAAATCTGGAGTGTGGAAAACGTCCAGCCATGAGTTATCCAATAAACCGGTTTGATAATTGGGGATGTAGAAATAATCAGGGCGGGCATAAAGCGACCATTTCACATTCAAGTTGTTCGCAGGCGCGCCAAAGAAATAATTCGCGTTGACCACTGCCTGAGATGGATTGCTTTGCAGCATGTCTGTAGCTGCAAATTTCACCCCGAGATCAACTTCAGGCTTGCGATATTCTGCCACTTGAAATGAAAAATACAGCTCAAGCGGAGCGTTCATAAATTGGTAGTAGCCGGGCACCGCACCAGCAGGTAGTTTGAACTCACCATTGAAGGTGCCATAGGGTGAAAGCTGGGCGCTGAACGTCGTAAGCTGTGTGCCGTTGCCATCGAGTAGATCGATCGGAATATTGTTGATGCTGGGGAGTTGATAGCGTCCGTTGAAGGCTTCGCGCGCAATACCGCGGAAGTAGACCGTTTGCCCGGGGCGGTAAATGGGGCGATCGGTGTACATGTAAATTTCGGTGCGCGGCTTGCGGATGCTCTGGGCATATCCAAAATCGTAGGCGTTGAAGCCCATGTTCCAGTTGCTGATCGCCAGCCCAAAATTTTCTGCGCCGGGTGTGCCGAGCATGGCGAACAGTTGATCATCGTAATCAGCGAGCGCGCCTTTCCAGATCCCGCTGGCATCGGTGATGCCTGAGCCCAGTTGATTCCCGGCATTATCGTAGATCACGATAGGCGCGTTGGCTACGGGCGTTTGCGAAGGCAAGTCCACTGCCCAGATGAAAGCTTCTGTAGCGCCGCGTTTGAAGGTGAGGTTCACCTGACTCGAGACTGCAAAATAGATGTTCTTTGATTGTGCCTGGATCTGCGGCGAAGTCACGTTCACGGAATACAGACCCGGTAAGAGTTGGTTGTTCTGTGATGCCAGATTGAGCTTCACGGTCTCGCGCACGCTGGGCAATGAATTGAAGGTTTGCGAAAAGGTGCTGGCATTCGCTGGTACATATGCCTGCTGATTTTCGTATGAGCCTTGCAAGGAGAAGAAATCCTGTAGCGCTAAAGGCGCGACTTCCACATCTGCTTTTTGGATGTTGGTGGCATCCGCATACAGTACGGGTTCATCAGGTCGCACGAAGATCGTGGCTGAACCGATCGAATGCGGACTCAAGGTGGCGGGCACGGGCTCGGTGCGAAAATTGTAAATGAATGGGTCGCCGAGAGATTGGTCCCATTGATCTTTGAGGCGCGCTGCCAGCTCGACCGCGTAATTTGTGTCCGGTGCAAAATTTCCGTAGATGGATAATTCCAAGCCGTCTTCAGATGTAAAGGTCGAGAGGTTGTCCACGGCGGGTGAGAAGGTGATCAGGTCTTCAAGTTCAGTTTTTGCCAGCGGCGCACTGAAGGTGAAGGAGACTGTGCCGTAATTCGTGGTGGTCGTTGTCACTGCAAAATTATCGTAGGTGGTGAGCACGGCGCCGTAAGCATTGCCCAATGTGACCCCGCCGCGTGATTTTGCCACCCCGCCCACATGCAATATGTGCCCCACATTCCGTTCCAATAATTTTTCGGGCGTGAAGGTCAACTCGGTGTTGGTGTCGTTCCATTTAAACGAGCCGTTCAAAGGACCTGCAGTACCGCTGAATTGAAAATTCGCTTCAACACTTTTTGGATCCATCGGTTGATTGAACGTCAGCTTGATCTCAGGGTTCAGTGGGATGTGATTGTCAGGAGACGGACTCAACGAAACGACCTGCGGCTTGGATGTGACGAATTTCCACGCATTGCCATCGCTGCTTTCAAAGCCGACGCCTGTTACCGATTTCAATTCCTGACTCAAGCTGACAGCGTATTCCATTCCGCCTGCCAGGGCTGGTTCGGGATAGAAGATGTAGGTGCTGGTGTTGAGCCATTCACCGCGCCCCTGCGTGGGCGGCACAAGCACGAATGCAGCCGGGAGTGATGCAGGGTCTGCGCCGAGCGGCACCATGGGTTGATTGAAGGAGACGGAAACTGCCGCGTCAACATTCACATCGAGTGTGTTGGCTTTGGGTAATTGGTTGGTTGCACGCAGGTAATCAGCAACGGCGTATGAAAACTCGAGCGGTTCCGTGATTCCAAACCCGGTGGCAGATTGAATGGTATTCGCGATCGAAACGTTGACCTTTGAATTGGGAGCGTAGGACGCAGTCGGTGTGAAAACCAGAGTCGCTTCATCGTTCCAGGTGAAGATGCCCGCGGGGAGTCCGCTGATGGCAGATTCGACCGAGGCTTTGTTCATATTTTGATTGAAGTAAAAGATGATGGGAGAGAAGTGACCGAGTACGCTGTTGAACGGTGGATAGGTCTCAACCAGCGCAGGTGGGAAGGCTGCCTGTTGTTGTGTTGTGGCGGGCGTCGTGGCGGAAACTGCCGTCGGTGTGGACGCGAGAAATTCGGGTAGGGGAATGTTCGGAGCCCCGGCGCAGGCAGTGAGGATCAGGCTGATAAGGAGTAAACAGTTCAGGGTGAGGATGAAACGGCGTTTTGTCATGGGGAAGCCCTCGAAGAAAAAAAAGAAGTATCCGAGGTCATTATACTCTTGTTGATTATGCTCAAGCCGCCGTCGCTGATGGCACAAACAATTAAAAACTCTATGAATTGAAAGGGGATCCGAAAGTTCTACTTTCGGCGTTTGCGAGTTCGTTTCTGAAGTAGAACTTCAGGATTCCAATCTAAATCAAAAATGGATACGAGGTGGCTCGTATCCGTTCACGTTACTGGGGTCTTTCAAGATCGCATCCAGGATTCGCTGAAAGACCTCGAAGGGTTGTGCGCCTTCGATCATTGTGCTCTTGTCCACACCATTTACTTTGTAAATAACAATAAAGGTGGGTGTGCCTTGTATGCCAGCGGCGAGTGTGTCGGCATAATCTTGTTGCACTTTATCTGCGTATTTGTTGCTGTCGTAGCAATCCTGATACGTAGACATATCCAGACCGATGCTTTCAGCAATGGTGGTGAGGCGGGCGCTTGAGAACGCGCCTTGATCTTCCACGTCGCGGTTGTTGGCAAATAGGGCGGCGTGCATTTCCCAAAATTTATTTTGATCGGCGGCGCAGTAGGCAGCCAACGCGGCATCCTGCGATTCAGTACTGCCCTGACCAATGTTCTTGCTGACCCAGTTACCTGCCGAACGATATGTGAAATAAACTTTGCCGGTGTCGATATAGTTGCTGATCAACTGCGGCTCGGTCTCGGTGTGGAAGCGTTTGCAGTATGGACATTGGAAATCACCAAATTCGATGATCTGGATCGGCGCATTCGGGTCGCCCATGGAATTGCTGTTTGCGTTGAGGTTGTTGGATATTTCAACCGTGGCGATTACTTCCACCGGGTTGAGTATGTCATTGAGCAGGGGTGCGAAGTATAACGTCCCGACCAGCATGGCGGCTACGGCGCATACAGCCAGCAGACAACCGCCGCCGACCAACAGATAAGTTTGATTTTTTGACATG
>CAZMQE010000162.1:0-6709 GCA_964568115.1 uncultured Anaerolinea sp. | reverse complement strand
ATGCCGATCGCGACTTGTATGATTACGGTGAGATCCATAAGTTCCTCCTGTAGGGTGTAGGTTTACTGCTTCTGAGTTTCAGTACTGCGCTGAGTATACATCTTTTGCAGAGGTTATCCAAGTATTTGGATGAAAGATGCTGTTGAAAACCTTCGCGGCTCAATGGATTATTTTGGTTGCAGCTGGTTAAACAAACAACCCGTAGCCTGTTTGTGCATACGGGTTGTTTATGGGTCAAGGAGCCTGGTTATGTTTTATCAGCCAGCTCGCCGATTGAACTCAAACTGCATCTAGGGTTCGTATTGGACTGTGACGCTCATACCTGCGCGAATGCCTTCCGGAAGTTCGTTCAGTGTGATGGTGGTTTTGTAGACCACATCGCCGCCGAGGGTATCGGCAACGGCTGAGATCAAAAGCACCTGACCGGAAATGTCTGCGCCGAGCGCCTCGACAAATACAGAGACATTTTGTCCAACACGAATGTTGGCTATATCGCGTTCGCTGAGGTCGGTGGTTTTGACCAGCAAATTCGTCACGTCGCTAATGGCGATGATGGTTTGACCCGGTGCCACATATTCTCCAGCGACAATGTTCAAGCTGATGATCGTGCCTGCGAAAGGCGATATTAGCTGTGTGTTTGCGAGCTTTTCCTGCGCGGCTTTCAAACTATCGCGGGCTTGTTGCAATTGGGCAAGCTTTGCGCCCGTGGCTTCAGGCGGGATCGCCTCGCCTTTTAATTCAGCTGCATACCATTGGGCTTCCTGCAAAGCGGCTGAGGCGGCATCGAAGCTTGCATTGGCAAGGGCAACATCATTTTCAGAGGGCTCATCTGTGAACCAGTTGAGGTTGGCTAAGGCAGTGTTGTATGCCTTTTGGGTATTGTAAAGATTGGTGGTAGCCGCAGCCCGAATGGGATCAGCAGACGAGAAGCTGTTCGTTTTGTTGTACGTCTCTTGAGCGCGATCCAAGGCTTTTTGGGCGAGCACCAACTGGGCTTTGTAATAATCGATTGTTTCTGAATCACCGCGTCTGTATTTGTAGCTATCTACCTTGTTTTTGGCATCTTTGAATGTAGTCTGGGCGTTGGCAACAGCCTGTTCTGCTGCAGCAATGGCGGCAGGGGAGGTGAGCTCGCGCACGGTGCGTTGAGCTTGATCCACTTCGATTTGAACCAGATCATTGTCCAACTCCGCGAGCAGGTCACCTGCCTGTACTTGAGCGCCTTCAGTTACATATACCTCTTTGACATTGCCAGCGAGGGCAAACGCCAATTGCGCTTCCTGTGCAGGGACGACAATGCCAGATGCTGCCACAGATCCACCAGAGGAAGTTTGCGCTGCGGATTGTGTACCTGAGTTGTTGACCGTGCTACCCTCTAATACCACAGTGGGAATAGGCTGTGCCGATTCGCCTGCACTACAGGCGCTCAACGTGAGTGCCAAAATTATTAAAATAAATATCCAGTAAGTTTGTTTCATTTTTTTCAGTTAGCTCCGACAATATCTAAGTTTAGTTAACTCTATCGTCTTTTTGGATCTTACCATCTTGCAGTGTGACGATGCGGCTGGCGTACTTGATGACGCGCGGGTCGTGTGTGGCAAAGATAAACGTGACGCCGGTCTCTTTGTTGAGTTTTGCCATGAGATCCATGACTTGCTTGCCGTTCTCGGTATCGAGGTTGGCGGTGGGTTCGTCAGCGAGGATCAGCTTGGGATTAGGAGCAAGTGCTCGGGCGATGGCGATGCGTTGTTGTTGTCCGCCAGAGAGTTGATCGGGACGATTGTTGGCGCGGTCGGTCAGGTCAACAGCCTTGAGTAATTCTATGACGCGATCCTTGCGTTCCGCAGGCGCATGTCCATTTAGTAGAAGCGGCATCTCGACGTTTTCATATGCAGTGAGGGTGGGGATCAACGCAAAGAATTGGAAGATGAACCCGATCGTAGCGCGGCGCATGTCGGCGCGCTGGTTGCGATTGAGGGTCGTTACATCCTTGTCATTGATAAACACCTTGCCCGAAGTGGGCTGATCGAGACAGCCGATCATTTGCAGGAGTGTGGTCTTGCCTGAGCCGGAAGGTCCAACCAGCGCAGTGAATTCACCATTTACGATCGAGAGATTGACGCCTCGTAAAGCCTGCGTTTCAACTTTCCCGATTTGATATGCACGAGATACATTTTCGATTTTTACAACTTCCATGATATTTCTCCTTGAAGTGCAATGTCACGAGGCATTGCACTTCCATTTCTTATTTTTCTGCACGCAAGGCTGCGACAGGTTCAAGCCGCGAAGCCAGCCAAGCCGGGTAGAGCCCGGAGAGAACTGTGGCGATAAAGGTCATGATGGTCACGTTGATCGTATTATCAACAGTCAACCGGGCACGGATCGTATTGGTGATCAGCATGCCGTTCAAGCCCATATTGCCGATGTAATAGCCATTGATGTTGAACAGGTAGACGGAAAATAAACCTAGCGCCAAGCCCATGAGAACACCGCCGATCGCCAGCAGGATGGATTCTGACAGGAACAATCCCATAATGCGAGCGCCTCTCATGCCAATAGCTGCCAGAATACCGATCTCGCGTGTACGTTCATAGACCGACATGATCAGGGTGTTGATGATCACCGAGACAGTGATGGCAAGAATGATCAGGTAAAAGAACCCGATGTAACTATTTGCCATGGTCTCGAATTCAGTGATCAAAGAGTTCATCTGTTCCCAGGTCTTAACTTCCAGACCCGCCGGTGCCTGGATCGAGTTTGCCACAGCCGTGGTGAGCGCGGTGTCTTTGAGAAGGATAAAGATCGTGCTGGCATGATTCTCGGTTTGTGTGATCGCCTGTGCTTTTGCCAGCGGCAGGAAGACAACACTGCCATCGAAGCCGTAGGTATTCGTTGTATAGATGCCGCGTATGATGAAGGTCTGTTCCAGTACATCGCCATTGGAGGTGTTGACCGAAAGGCTGACTTTGTCACCTACCTGCAAATGCAGTTTCAAGGCTGCTGGTTCTCCGATCAACAAGCCTTCGCGGTCATCGGCGGTCAGGAATTCTCCGTTGATGATCCCTTCGCGATAGGGATCATTGGCTGATGATTGCGGGTCGATGCCGTAGATCCGTACTCCGGATGATTCATCGCCGGTGGAGAGGAAGCCGCTGGAGAAAAGTCGCGGCGTGGCTGCTTTTACTTGATCCAGCGCCGCTATTTGACTGGCAACCTGCTCTGGATTTTCGATCAGATCATCCCACTTGAGGCTGGATTTGTTCTCGTCGTATGATGCGGCTCGTATTTGGATATGTCCGCTTTGCAGTTGGATGGCTGACTCAAGAGCGCCGCCCATTTCTCCCTGAATAACAGAGGATAGCAGCATTAATAAAGCCAGCCCAACTGCCACTGCCAATGCGGAGAAGAAACTCCGGCGGCGGTTGCGGCCAAGATCACGAAATGCCATTCTAAGAATTTGCAACATGATTCACCTATACAGAATGCAGGGCTTCGGCAGGCTCACGGCGTCCCGCTTCCACAGCCGGGATGAGCGCCGCCAGCGCAGAAATGACCGCGACTGTGGTTGCCCGCATCGCTAGCTTTTCAACACCCCAGGTGGGGTAAACCTTGTCTTTGATGAGCGCCATATAACTGGCAGCCTGAGTCATGGAACCAAAGTCGAGACCGTTCTGCATCAAAGCGCCATTGAGCGCCAACCCCAGCACGACCCCTGCAACAACGCCGACCAAACCGATCATCGTCCCTTCGAGGATGAATAGCAAGGAGATTTGGCGCGGTTTCAGACCCATGGCACCGAGCACGCCGATCTCGCGCGTCCGTTCGTAGACCGCCATCAACAGCAGGTTGAGAATGCCAACACCCGCGATGGCAATGATGATCACACTAAAGATGTTCATTACGCCGCTCTTGGAATTGATGGCTAAGGCAAGATCAGGATAATTCGCCTGGAACGATTCGATCTCATAACCAGCCCCACTCGATTTTAGACCCGCGATGACTTCATCCTCCTGACCAAGATGCTGGAGGAAGATCGCCACTTCAGTGGGGGCGCTCAACTCATACAGCGCTTGTGCTTCACTCAGAGAGATATACACGGTCTGCTTTTCGATATCAGCCATGCCGAGGTCGTAGATGCCGATGATGGTCATCGTGCGCTGCCGCATCTCTTTGTGTTGAGAGCGACCCACCATCGTAATGCGGTCGCCAACTTTGACGTCCATTGCCTCGGCGAGACCTTTGCCGATCAAGATGCTGTCGGTATCGGCACTGGTGAGGTTGCGCCCATCGGTCACATACTGACCAATGATATTCACCTGCAGTTCCTTTTCGGGTTCAAGACCCGTAATGCCCACGGCGAACGCGCCTTCACGGCTGGTGACCAATCCGCCGGTGTTGATGCGCTGTGTTGCCGCCACCACCATTGGATCGGCTTCCGCCGCGTTGACTATTGCTTGTGCATCAGCTAACGGCAATAGCGGAGTTGAATTCGCTTGAGAGCGGTATCCTTCTGCGTGGACTTGAACGTTGCCGCCCAAAACTTTCACAGCATTCCCATAGATCGCATCGGTAAAGCCGTTCATCAGTCCATCGTAGAACATCATCATTGCCAGGGTCAACGACATGGCAATGACAATGATGACTGTACGGCGTTTGTGCCGCCAGATGTTGCGCCATGCAAGGCGCAGATAAAGTTGCATTGTTTTTTCCTTTCTAAGCACTGGCACTAAATTCAGATTCTGTTTTACGTAAACCATATTCCATTACATATAACAGTTTGTCTATCGTTTCCTGGGTCTTCGGCGAGCGCATCCACTTCAATATATTTTTTTGTTTGATACCTTCGTTCAAAACATAGTTGGTGATGGCATTGCTCCATGTTTCCATGATCATAACGGCAAGCTCCACATCGACACTGGGATCCACTTCGCCGCGTTCCATGGCTTGTTTGATCATCATCGTCAATGCCTGGGTGGTCTTCTGTCGATATCCGGCGAGATTCTTTCCGTAATAAAAACCTTCACCAAGTAGTACACGCCAAGTCGCCTGGATTTCGCGTGGGTGAGCGAGACCAAACTCCATGCCGGTCTTCACCATCCAACGGAAGTATTGGAACGTGTCCATGTTATTGTTGGGTGGATGCACGTTCTTGAAAAACTCCAGTTCCTTCTTCTCGATTACATCCAGCAGATGCATGAAGACATCCTGCTTATCTTCGAAGTACTGATAAAAACTACCCTTGGCAATGCCGCTGTTCTTGACGATACGATTTGTAGAAGCATTCTCCAAACCATATTCCGCAAATTCTTCCACAGCGGCGTTCATGATCGTTTCGCGTTTTCCTTCGGGGAGGTTGAGAAAGGTTGGTTTTGGCATAAAAATGTGACCTCTAGGTCATATGACCTGCGGGTCACATTATAGGACTATTTCTGTCCGTGTCAATATGATTCTGAGTGACTTTTGTCACTTCTTGACGAAATCTTGACCCGCCTCGTTTCTCAGCCGAAACCTGCTTCTGTTTTCTGAACTCTTTTCCCACGCTGACATAATCATGTCCCCCCTTCGGTATTATCTTTGATACTGATTACTGTTCACTGATAACTGCTTTCCACCCACTACCTTCTGCATGACCACCCTCACCAACAATCCCGCCCGCCAAAATGCGACCGCCGCCATCCCATGTGCAAGAACCGCAAACAACGGTGGTGTTTGATTTGTGTAATAAGTCCAGCACTCGCGTGTGGTGCCCCAGAGTTCAAGATAATAGCCAAGCCCTGAACCGGCGATGAAGGTCAGCAAAGCAAAACGATGATCCGTTGGCGTCAGGATGAGGAGCAAGCACAGGATGATAGCGAGCCAGGTATAGGACTTGTCAAAGGTTGGGGCAACAAAGACCAGCATCAGGCTTAGAAAAGAAGCGAAGGTGATCCAATAGAGAACAGAGCATAGAGACTGGAGATTGGTCGTTTTGTGATCGATCATCCAGTTTAGAAATCGTGTTATGCGGTCAATGGCTAGACTCGCAATGGGCCACGCCGGGATGATCCACAACGGCGGACGTTCTGCTGTGTAGTAATGCCAGAGGTTGGTTTGTGTGCCCCATGATTCAATGGCAAGCCCGCCGCAAATACCAACGAAGACGATCAACAGATCGGTTTTGAGATTCGCGCGCGCCATGATGGCGATGGACATGAAACCGAAAATGCCCAGCAACAGCCAATCCATATAGCGCCACCATGCGCCATCCCAATCTACATATTTGAGGTATTCCTCGGCGAGGGGCCACCAAATGTAAACGATGAGGAAGATGGTGAGTAGAAAACCACCCAATAGAATACTACTATCACGGGTCCAGAAGTGTTTGAGCGCAGTGCGAATGGATGACATGGGCAGATTATAGCAGGGAGCTTCCTGCTTAAAAAATCGCCAATAGGTTACACATACCTTGTACTTTTCTTCGGTATCACATAGAATCACGCCCATTGCAAAAGGCGGGAAGCAAGTCTCGTTCGGTATCGTATAAAACTTACTTTTAGTATTGAGGAGGTGTACGGAACGGCAAGCAAACGAGCAAGCATAAGAATGTGGTTTTCAACTATCAATTTCATAACGTCTTTTGTTTGAGGAGAACAAACATGACCAAAACGTTTTCGAAAGTATTTTCGATTTTAACGATATTAGCTTTGATGCTCATGGCTTTGCCGATGCA
>CAZMQE010000161.1:2174-6723 GCA_964568115.1 uncultured Anaerolinea sp. | reverse complement strand
ACGTGGACGTATGATCCGTTGTTGAGTCGCAATGCCTATCTCAACATCTCAAAGCTTGGTGCGGTTTGCAGCACCTATCGCCGCGCGGAATATGGCGACATGCGCGATGGGCTCAACGTGGGTCTACCCTCCGATCGCTTTCAAGTGGATTGGTGGATCAACACCCGCCGCGTCGAAAGACGACTCGGCAAAAGGCCGCGCCACCCGTTGAGGCTGGATAACTTTTCAAAAGCCGAACTCCATCCCTTATATACGCCTCTGATCGAGACCTCGAACCTGCTGCGTCCACCTGAACATTTTGCGCCGCTGGAAGAGCGCCTCGCTCTCGCCGAGATCCCCTCCGATTTCAACGCCCTCAAAGAAGCGGATTTTGCCCTGGCGCGTGATTGGCGCTTCTTCTCGCGCGAAGTCTTCGAGACCGCCTTCGCCGCGGGCTATATTGTCACTGACTTTGTTTATGATGGTGGTCGCAGTTTCTATGTGCTATCGCATGGGGAAAGCACACTCGAACCCTAGTTTCATTGCAGTAACATTCTCGTATTAAAAACGGGTAACCAACCCGATTGAATTGCGTCATAGTGATATGACCAATACCAGGCCTGATATCACAAATTGGTGGGCAGTGGAAGCAATGATCGCCTCCTACAACCACGTGTATCAGGTGGTGTACAAAACCCGCTATGAAGAACACGGCGCGATCGGCGTATCCATCTACGATAATGCCCCGGTGGCAGCCTTTCATTACGAATTTCTCGCCCTCAGCCCAAACCTGCAAGCTGTGTCTGAAGCACTGGATACGTATCCTATTCCAGATGGCAAAAAATACATCGTCAACCTTTTTCACCCTGCACCCGCGGCACCGGAGTTGAAGGAGCATTTTGCCCGGCTGGGCGGCATGGAGTTCATTCGAACGGGTCCCATTCTGGGGTATGACCTGCCGCTCAACGTCACGACCATTCCGCTCAACGTCCATAAGGCGAGGAACCTTCAGCATACCGAAGCTGCCAACAACAGCCTCACCTCCGAAGGTGAACGCATCCATGTGGAGACCCTGCGCGATAAATACATCCATAATTTTTACGCCAAAGAAAATGGGCAGGCAGTGGGTTGGATCCAGCTGGTGACAAAATATCCCGGCGTTGGATACATCAACCAGGTGTATGTCATGGAAGAATTCCGCAAGCGCAAGATCGCTACCACGCTGGTGAATGCCGTCCATTCTGAAGCGCTCAAATTGGGCATTCGGAAAATGGTGGCGATCCCATCAGATATGTCCATGCACCTCTTTCGACGCATGGGCTACCGCCCGCTATTGTTCTTCTCAGCCTTTCGACCCAAGCCCTACCGGAAGTTCCCGATCTACGACCAACCCACATACCTCCCAGCCCAGGATTAAATGGCATATAAAAACTCCGCGCAACGCGCGGAGTTTTTTGTTGGATGTTCAATTGTAGGAGGTTGTTCATGAAAGCATTTTTAAGGGATTGGCTTACCTCCGGGTATAGGTGTTATTGTTTTGATTGGAAGACTGCGCCGCCATACCAATGGGGTGATAGGTTGGCTCGTTATAAGCCGGTTGTGAAATATTCACAGGGGTGGGTCGGGGCGCAGGTCGTGGATATGGGTTGGGTACGCGGTTCGTTTCATTCGCCGGGCGATAGGCGGGTTTGTTCTGGTTCTGAGCATATTGCGCCGTGTGTTCCTCTGCCATCGAGAAGATGCGGTCACCGGCAATGGAGAAGGTATTGATAAGAAGTACACGGATCAACAGCACCATGCCTGCTACAAAGACCGGGACAATATTGGTCATCGCTGACTGTCCGAGCAAGGCACCGCCTTCGGCATTGTGCTTAAGGATGGCAACTGAGACACCCCACCAGGTGAGGGTGGCGTTGAAACCAGCCGCCAGCAGCCACGCGCCAAAGAGGTACCAGACCTCTGCTGGCTCGTCGCGTCCCTGTTCGGGAGTGAAGATGCGCGCGATCCCGGCAAAGTCGATACCGCAGAAGGCAACGGCGAGAATAGTAGACCATTTTAGGGAGCCGAATGCCAGGTTCCCTAGAATATCTTGCAGAGCGAAGGATGTGCTGGAGTAGTTGAAAACTTCAAATGCCAGCAGAGCGGTGAGGATGATCCCACCGAAGATCAATCCGCGGTTCTTTGCCGCGCGCTGGACCAAGGGGAGAACATTCAATTTGATAGGTAGAGAACGGTTCATGGGAGCCTCCTGGATCCTGAGCCTTTTGAAAGGGAGGATCCACATAACAGATCGGAAATCAACGATGGTTGGATTCTAGAACGTTTGTTCTATATTGTCAAGGTTTATAGAACAAACGCACTGAATGCTCAGGTGCGCTTCCTATTTATAGTGAAAATAAAAGCTTGGGATGTTGAAGCAGGCTTGCCCTGAGTTTGATCGACACTTGCACCTGGCGCAAGTGCAGGTGAGGGTACCGGCTCGTCGTCACGCTAATTACAGGTTGATCGGATCGCTTCGGTGAGCTTGTCGGCAAGCAGTGTTTCGCCGTTCGGCGTGAGATGGATGGCGCTGTTGGTGAATTCGCCTGCTAGCACGAGATCCCATAGGTCGAGATAGTGCCAGTTCTGTGTAGCGGCAAGTTCAGCAATCTGTTGGCGATATGCATCATATGCCCAGCGCGGATAGAAAAAATTGTAGCGAACTTCGCTGTTGAGCCCGTTGCTGATCAACATCGGCTCATTGACCAGGATGGTCGGCACAGGCACGGCGTGCATGCCCGCATCCAATACATCGATGGCAAGCGCGTCACTCAAAGTTGTGAGTCCATGAAAATCTTCGCTTGCTTCGAGGTCGGTTTGCGCGCGCTCATAAGTTTCTGGATAGATCTGATCGATGCCCGTGGACGCCCATAACGCGCCGTAGATCTGCAAACGGATCAGATCTGCCACCGCCCGCCTCTGACTCACGAAGGTCTGATCCTGTTTCGATAAATAGTTCAACGCTGGATCTTTTGTACTGGCATTCAGCTCGTACTTGAATATCAGGTTGCGAACTCGTTCAGCATTATTAGCCACGAGAGGCGACTCGAATTGTTTATCTTCAGGAAAGGCTTCGAGGGTTGTCAGCCAGATAACCATATCGGGCTGATATTCTTTAGCCTGATCGAGGAGCATTAAGTCTTTAGTCAGCGAGATGGTGGGGTAACCAAGATTGTATGCGTGGACGGTTTTCCCGCATGCTGAAATCGGATTTGCATTAAGTTGACCTGCTAACGTTTGCTCCGGCGTGAGCAAGGTCCCCCACACAGACGAATCGCCAACAAGGAAAACACGATATTCATCTGATGCTTTTGTTGTGCCTGCGAGAACATGCGAGGCGAACATCGCATCGATGTCAAAGAGACTTAGATTGTAGGCTTCGCGCGTTTCGCCAAAGGGGAATCTCTCACGCCCGGGGAAGACACGGTTGTATAAAGAGAGTTTTCCGAATGGGATGTTGTGCGTGAATATGAACGTGAAATTGAACAACACGAAGATGAGTGTTGCTTTGATCATTACTGCGAAGAGGCGGGGTTTGTTTTGCATAATTTATCGATTCGTTCTATCGGGGGCTTAGCCCGCGATAGAACGAGTTAGGTGCTTTGACTGCGTTTGCCTATCGGCTCACTCCGCTCAGCGCGAGGAGTACTTGCCATGAAAGGGCTGGACTGCTCAACGCGAAGAACACCCAGCCCAGCGCAACGAAGTGGAAGGTAATCAATATACCGCCGAGTTGTATGGCGCTTTGCAGGCGTGGATTACTTATATGAAAACGTGTTTTGGCGAAATCACTCCAACGGTTCTGGATGAAGAGACCAAGTCCGTGCCAGGCGCCCCACAAGATAAAGTTCAGCGTAATGCCATGCCATAAGCCGATGAGCAGCATCGTCGCCAGTTGACCGATGAGAATCATCATCCAGGCTGGGATGGATCTATAGCCGCGGATCCAGCGGTTAAAAGGATTGAAGAAATACGAGCGGATCCACTGTGTGAGCGTGATATGCCAACTGTTCCAGAATTGCGTCAAGTTGGATTTGATGTATGGCGCAGCAAAGTTCTCGGGAAGTTTGATTCCAATGAGACGCGCAATGCCAATGGCAATATCGGTGTAGCCGCTGAAGTCAAAGTAGATTTGGAAAGCGTAGGCATAGAGGTGAATCCACATCCAGCTGGTGGCGTGGACTTGTGTAGCCAGTGCATCATTCAAGGCGATCAATGCCAGCGCATCAGCAATGACGAATTTCTTGAACAAGCCGGTCACAATGCGTTGACCTGCCAATAGTGTTTCGTCTTGCGTGAGGGCAAACTCTTTTTTTAGGTCACCAGCGAAACGTTCGACGCGGTCAATGGGACCGGCGGAGAGTGAAGGGAAGAAGACAACGTAGGTGGCGAACTCGGGCAGAGTCAATTCGGGTAAGCGTCCCAGTTGTTTGTCGCGCAACACATGGATGAGACGGAAGGCGATGTAGGAGAATCCAAGCCAGCGTAAATCAAGCGGTGATGCGTTTTCGATGGGACGATTGGTCAACGT
>CAZMQE010000161.1:0-2074 GCA_964568115.1 uncultured Anaerolinea sp. | reverse complement strand
TCAATGAGAGTGACAAGCCCGATGATGATGGAGAGACCAATGAGATTTGGGCGGGATTTCCATGCGTCAGCCTGGGCTGTGATGAACCACGTGAGAATAACGAATGTCAACGATAAAGATGGGAGCCAGAAATCAAAGGAGCGCAAGGGCGCGACTGGCTGAAACCAATAGACCGCGAGCACACTAAGCGCGAGCAGGGCATAAGTCCGCCAGGTGCCCCGCGTCAGTGCGCCGACCAGCAACGCGGTCAGAATGGAAGCGCCGATCTGTGTCAGTCCCATAAAGAAAAATCGTTCCGCAGGTTTATTTGATCAAACGTCTTCGTAGAAACCCATTGAGGGAACGTTCTGGATTTAACGAGTCCCACAGACGAGCCACTCGCCGTTCTCTTGCGTCACTTGAAAAGTGCGACCCGAGAGATCGAGCGCCTGGTCTTCACCGTTATACGTGGCGACGATATTACCCTTGCATAGAACGAGCGCAGTTTCGCCGTCGGTGCCGGTTTGTGAACAGGAAAGATTTTCGAGACGCGCCGTGACTGCCTGGAATGAGTCAAGTTCGATGAGCGCGTCCGCTTCCCAATCGCCGCAGACGAGGGTGGGCAGGCGATCGCCATCTTTTTCAACGAGTGCGGTCAAATAACCTTCAACAGCTTTGGTTGGGGCATCGGCATTGGATGTGCCGCAGGCAGCGAGTGTCAGGGCTGTGGTGATCACGATAAATGAAAGCAATATCAGTTTACGCATTGGATGAATACTCCTTGGGGATTTGAGGACTGGGATTATATTCGATTTTTCGAGCAGCATATCAGCTTAAGGCTGGTTCAAAGATCGCAAGGCGATGCAAGTGGTATGACTCCAGGTGAAACAGTGTCTTGAAATTTCACGGAGGCGTTGCGCAACTCATTGATCTTGGCATCAACTTCATCAGGCATCAGTAAAACATCGGCTTCATGGAAAACCCAATCAATATCTTCCTGATATTCGCGCACATCGCTGGCGCCGTTCAAGCCGCCATCAATGAACCATAAATTGAAATTGAGTGACATGGGGGCATCGGGATAATAATCACCGCCGTGTTGCGCGAGCATTTTTCCATCCACAAAATAGCGGACCGTGCCGCCAGTTACTTGGGCGACCAGCGTATGCCAGCCTGCGAGACTTTCATTAACGGAGTTACTGGCATTATCTGCATTCCACGGTTCGATCTGCACCGTCTCCCAGGTGGTGAAGTGCATCGAAGTTGCTTCGCCCCAGCCGCCGTTTGGAAGGTACTCAAAATCCATTTCGCTGTAATCAGGGTCAAAAGGTTTTTCATAGGGCGTGATCGTATAGAAGGTTTCTACGATCTGGTCACCGTCAGAGCCGGAGACAGGCACATCACTAAAGCGGACTCGCGCGGCATATGTCCCTTCAAAATATTTCCTTTGGTGACAGATCTGGGTTTGAAATGTATTCGTCCCCGTGCCATCTGTAGACGAGGTCATGCGCAGAAGACGATTCCCAGCCTGGGCAGGGTAATCGATAAATGAAACATTTTCAGCGCGGAAAGAAGCGCCGGTCACGCCGGGCAAACCGCTGCCATTACGAATGCCCCAGCCATTCGCGGACATTTCATCCACGGTGGAATATGAGAAATCGTCAAATAGAATTTGGGCGGGCGCGCTGGTGGGTGCAGGTGTCGAAGTTAATACGGGTGTATTTAAAGTGCAGCCTGTAATGATAAGAATGAAAAATATCCAAAATAGTTGGCGTGGTTGGGATGGACGCATCGTTTTACTCCTGGGTCGTATTGTTCAGCAGTATAGCATCATCGCACTTCACGCAGTTGATCAAACCGACCTTGAAGTTGTAAAAATGCGCTGTAGATTGACAGGTGTTGAGTTTACAGATTTATAAAGATATTTGCATTCTTATCTGATTCACAGCCAACCCACGTATAATCGCCCGACTCTTAAAAATAAAAAAGGAACAAGTATGTCAACCGAATCTTCCACACTACCCCCGCTGGCGCCTGGCTTGCCGTTGGTCGGCTCCGTTTTGGCGTTAGCCAATGATGCCCAGGATTTTTTCTA
>CAZMQE010000160.1:0-6872 GCA_964568115.1 uncultured Anaerolinea sp. | reverse complement strand
GATTCGGTTCGCCTGCGCCAAGGTCAATGATATTGGGTGAGAATTGGGATTGAGTGATGGAGATGGGTGGTAGCATGACGCAAGTATAGCAGGGATGGTTTTGCCTTATTTTTATCGAAAAGCTACAAAGCGTGACCATCGTGATGATCGAGCCGATCACGTTCTCCTCATTACGAGATGTTAGCGCGCGGTTGAAGGTGGACTAAGTCTGAAAAGATAAGTTCTGATCATATCGAAGGTGTAGGATACTTATAACAATAAAAGGCAGATTTTTATCTGCCTTTTATTGCGCAATCCAATAGACTATTCTTAAGAGGATGACTTCTTTATTTGACTTGTTGAATCTCATTAATACGTTGCTGTGCATATGCAATTTCTTCATATTGCAACGTTCCATCGTTTGTTGAGATTGCCAACGTAAATTTTTCAAGCGCTTTATTCAAATTTCCTCCTGCATCATATGCCAGGGCAAGCGTATAAAGATTTCGTGATGTTGGGTTATTGACGTACACTAACTCAAAATGCCCCGCTGCCAACAATGGATATCCTAACTGAAACTCAGCGGTACCTATGAGCCCGTTTGCCTTGGCAGCTTCGTAACGATTAGTAAATTTTTGTATATTGGGTGATAGTATATCGATGACTTCCTGATACTGCCCATTGAACCCCATATATTCTGCTTTGGCAAGCAAATATTGTGTCTCACTATCCCCATTTACCTGCATCATAAATCTCTG
The DNA here is from genome assembly GCA_964568115.1 of uncultured Anaerolinea sp. Taxonomy (GTDB): domain Bacteria; phylum Chloroflexota; class Anaerolineae; order Anaerolineales; family Villigracilaceae; genus Defluviilinea. The sequence goes on along the minus strand of CAZMQE010000160.1, from coordinate 6,135 downwards.
CTGTATTGACATAACATTCATATAACTATACTTAACTTGTGTAGCAACGATTATTAAAAAACCAATCAAAAATCCTAAACCGCCAAATTTTAGGACATCTCTAAGCGAGTTATTGGTTGACTTGGAACTTGTAGACATAACTATTGCTCCTGTTTACGGCATTGCCGTTGGCGTTGGACTAGCCGGAAGTGTGGCTGTAGGCAGCAAGGGCATTGGAGTAACCTGGAAGGGATAGAATAAAGGTTCTCGCGGTGTTCCTCCGAGAGCAAGAAGATCCTGACGGATCTTATCCAACATAGGTCCTTCCTTTAAATAAGTTACCTCAGCATCTTGGAAGTAATAAATAGCTTCCTGTTTTTTGCCCTGGGAAAGCGCAATTTTGCCTTGCACATAGGAGAGTAAACCACCGCGCCCCCATGTTTGAGTCATACCGAAATCAAGATCCTTTTGTGCCTGATCTATATTGCCTTGATCAGCGTAAAAAAGCGCACGGATGTAAAAGCGATCCCCGCCATAGTAAGGATTCTCGCTAAGTGTTTTTTCTATGTCTGCCATCGCTTCGTCCAACCTGTTCAAGTCATATAAGATTATGGCTCGCTCGCACAAGCAGATCGAAAGGGATGATAATCTGTAAGCCTCATTTATATGTTTCAGCGCATTTTCCAGATCTCCAATGCAGTAATAAGCTTCTCCCAAAATACCTTCTAATTTTGGAGAAGGTTCGGCTTGCGTACTCAAAACATCCTGTATTTTAGGTATAACCGCTTGACAATCTCCTGCATTTACCATTGCACTGTATATAGCGGGCGTCACCCCGTTCCACGTCTCCTGTTGGGGAAGTTCCAAGCCTTGTACATAATTTTCGACAGCAACCTGTGACAATTTCTGATAATCTACACGTTGAGTTTGTTGATTAGCTTGGGTTGCATACGCACGGGCTCTCATTAAGAAGTAATCCCCTTTATTAGGATTAAGGCTTATAGCTGTATCGAGATCATTAATAGCAAGTTGCAAATAGTGATCATATTCGCTTTTTACCTTTTGAGATCCAGTTAGCTCATAATAAGAGACGGCCCGTTTGTAATACCCATCAGCATATTCCGGCACGATCGCAAGAGCTTGATTCCAGAGCAGAATCGCATCGCTATATCTTTGAGATTGCAAAAGGATATCCGCTTGTAAAATTGTTGACCAGGCTTGTTCCAATCTTTTTTCATAGGGATCGTCTGGGGAAATAGTCGGTGTAGCCTGAACAACAAGCGCTGGAGGTCCTTGATAATCAGGTACGGTGATGATCTTTAAGGCAATATTTCTGTCAAGCTCGGCAAGGTAACCGTATACAGCGGGAGAATTGAAGATATAAGCGCCCAGGTAAAAACCTATTACAATGCCTGCTAAGAGATAAAGAGTTCGGCGTACCCAATTTTTTCTGACAGGAATAGGCGCTTCCACTTTCGATGAATCCAGCGAGGGATTGATTTGCATAGAGAGTGGTTGATGTGTGGGTAAGTTAGTAGTCTGTGAGGGCGCAGACTGGGCAGAAGGCTGAAGTTGTTTGACAATTGAACTTTCAAGCTTTGAGAGTTCTCGAAGGGCATCCGCGTTATTAGGATTGATGGTCAAAACTTTATTAAGGCAATATTTTTTTTCCTTTGGAACAGTTCGACAGTAGCCTAACCATAACCACCCTTCTTCTGAAAGAGGATTGGTTTTTACTATTTCAGCCAAGACTCTTGAGGCCTTGTGTAGATCCCCATTTTTAGCAAGATCAATTCCTTGCTGAAGTAACTCGTCATTAATCATCCCCGTTTTCTCCGTTATAAGTGAATTTCGGTAGTCAGGTGCACAAAAGCACCTAACTAGCTGTTGATAAGACGAGGTCAAATTGGGTAAGTTACATAACATTGGATTTGCCTTTTTGATACTTTCTGCCATGTAGATACGCTTATATTGCCAAATTTGTGAAGCTATCCTTTTTATCATCAATTTCGGTATAATCTTTGTAATTCACCAACTCAGGAGAGACGCATGCCCAAGCAGAAGGGTTCTATTGCACTTCCCCTCGACAAAGCAGAAATTATCAAGGATTATCGGCTTGCCTATCAAAGCCGGCAGGCAAGTCTTATCGGTAGACGTGAGGTATTAAGTGGGAAAGCCAAGTTCGGAATTTTCGGTGACGGCAAAGAGTTAGCCAATCTTGCCATTGCACATGCTTTTCAAAAGGGTGACTGGCGCTCGGGCTATTATCGTGATCAAACCTGGATGTTCATGCTGAACGTGATGAGCATCCAGGAATTTTTTGCGCAGTTGTACGCGCATGCCGATCTTGAGCATGAACCATCCACGGGCGGGCGTTCAATGAATTCACATTTTGGGTCGCGCTTCATCAACTCAGATGGTTCGTGGCGCAATCAAATGGACATGTATAACGTAGTGGGCGATATTTCTCCTACCGCCGCGCAAATGCCGCGCGCAGTGGGGCTGGCATATGCATCTGTGTTGTATCGAGGTTTGGAAGAATTAAAATCATTCAAGGAATTTTCAAACAACGGCAATGAGGTGACATGGGCGACCATCGGCAATGCGTCCACATCGGAAGGCATGTTCTGGGAGTCGGTCAATGCGATTGGTGTGTTACAGGCTCCAGCGGTGATCACGGTCTATGATGATGGTTATGGCATTTCGGTGCCGAATCAATTTCAGATGGTGAAGGAAAACATTCATTCCATCTTGCAGGGCTTTCAACGCGAGATGGGTTCTACGGTGAAGAATCAGCGTGGTTATGAGTTGTACCAGGTGCGCGGCTGGGATTATCCCGCGCTCATCGAAACGTTTGCATCGGCGGCGGAGATCGCGCGCGAGTATCACATCCCGGCGTTGGTGCATGTGCATGACCTCACGCAGCCACAGGGACATAGCACGAGCGGGTCGCATGAACGTTATAAATCCGCTGAGCGTATGCGCTTTGAAGAAGAATATGATTGCGTCCGCAAGTTCAAAGAGTGGATGCTTGAAAATAAAGTTGCCACCGAAAAAGAATTCAAGCAATGGGAAGAGACTGATTACGCGATCGTGGAGAACACGCGCAAGCGGGCATGGGATTCGTATCTCGCTCCGATCCTGGAGGAACGCAATCAAGTGATGGACATGCTCGATGAAGTGGCGAGCACGTCGAATCAGGCTTCAGCGTTGAGACTGATTCGGGATCGCCTCGCCAGCCTCCCGTCGGTGATGAGGCGCGATATCCATAGTGTGGTGCATGAAGCGTTAAGAGTCCTGCGTCACGAAGCGAATCCATCCAAGGAAATTTTGATCCAATGGAAAAACGCGGACGATGAAACGAATCTTGAACGATATGGTTCGCATCTTTACAACGGGACGGCTGTTGCCGTGAAAGAGATCAAGCCCATCTACTCTGACGCCTCGCCGACGATGATGGGGTTCGAGATCATGACAGCCGCGTTCGATGCGATGTTGGAACGTGACCCGCGCGTGATCGCGTTCGGTGAAGATGTGGGTTTTCTGGGTGATGTGAATCAGGGCTTCAAAGGCATGCAAGAAAAATATGGCGCGCTACGCGTGACCGATACGGGCATCCGTGAAGCGACGATTTTGGGGCAGGCGATGGGTATGGCGATGCGCGGTCTGCGCCCGATCTGTGAGATCCAATATCTTGATTACATTTTGTATGCGTTACAGATCATGTCTGACGATCTGGCGACATTGCATTGGCGTACTGTGGGCGGACAAAGCGCTCCGGTGATCGTGCGGACGCGGGGTCATCGTTTGGAGGGTGTCTGGCATTCGGGTTCGCCGATGTCGGGCATTATTAATTTGATACGCGGAATCAATGTATTAGTCCCTCGCGATATGACGCATGCCGCTGGTTTTTATAATACGCTATTGAAAGCGGATGAGCCTGCTGTGGTCGTGGAAGTGTTGAACGGTTATCGTGTGAAGGAACGTCTGCCGGATAACATCGGTGAGTTCACCGTGCCGCTCGGTGTGCCTGAAGTAATTCGTTCGGGAAGCGATGTGACGGTGGTCACCTACGGCGCATGTTGCCGCATCGTAATGGACGCGGCGGAGAAACTATCGAGGGTGGGTATTGATATCGAAGTGATCGATGTGCAATCGCTGTTGCCGTTCGATATTCATGGCATGATCGTTGAATCGTTGAAGAAAACCAACCGCGTGATCTTTATTGATGAAGATGTGCCGGGGGGGACGTCTGCGTATATGCTGCAGGAAGTGATCGAGAAGCAAGGCGGCTATTTCCATTTGGATTCACCCGCGAAGACGTTGACTGGCACAGCGCATCGTCCTGCGTATGGGAGTGATGGTGATTATTGGTCGAAGCCCAGTGCTGAGACGGTGTTCGATGCGGTGTATGAAATGATGAATGAGGTTGATCCGGGTCAATACCCTGAGATATTTTGACCGCAGAGACGCAGAGAAAGCGGAGAGTTTGAATGAAGAGAGAATTGAGCTTTTCAACCCGCAGTGAAGTGTTAAATGTCAACAAAACGACTGAGACAATAATCGGCGCAGCGATTGAAGTTCATCGCCATCTTGGACCAGGTTTACTTGAATCAGCTTATGAAGAGTGTTTGTGTGAGGAGCTTACGCTGCGGAAAATTCCCTTCAAACGCCAATTAGCTTTGCCGGTGATATATAAGAACAAAAAACTGGATATCGGTTATCGAATAGATTTGTTGGTGAGTTGAAAACAGTTGAAGAGATATTGCCTATTCATGAAGCACAAACCCTGACTTATATGCGACTCAGTGGTAAACAAGTCGGTCTTATTCTCAACTTTAATGTGACTGTTCTCAAGAATGGCATCAAACGACTGGTTCACAAGCTCAAAGAATGAAAAAAACTCTGTGCTCTCCGCGTCTCTGCGGTAAAAACAAGGAGAATTTATGGCAACAAAAGTTTTAGTTCCACTACTTGGTGAAGGTGTTGAAGAAGTAACGGTCATCAAATGGCTAAAAAAGGAAGGCGACTCCGTCAACGAGTTGGAGCCTTTACTGGAAGTGAATACCGATAAAGTGGACACTGAAATCCCTGCGCCTGCTACAGGGACGGTGTTGAAGATCGTTGCGAATGAAGGTGCTCCCGCAAAGGTTGGGACGATTCTCGCTTATATTGGAAAGCCGGGGGAAAGTTTGGAAGGTTCAAGTGACCAGGTTTCAAGTTCCAGTTTGATTGTTGAGCAACAGCCTGAGGTTCAATCAACCGTGACACTTAATGCACCGCACGCGACACGTGACCTGGGCTTCATTTCTCCGGTCGTTGCCAAGATCGCGGCGGAGCATGGCGTGAGTTTGCAGGATGTAGCTGGCACTGGCTTGAACGGGCGGATCACCAAGAATGATGTGTTGGATTTTGTGGAAAGTGGAAAGAAGAAAGTAGATAGTGGTGGGCAGGCTGTCACGCCACAAGTCAAACAACACGTAAGCCCTGCTGTTACACCGATGACTGGTGATCAATTGATCAAACACACCACCATCCGCAAGCAGATCGCGGAGCACATGGTGATGTCGAAGCATACATCGCCGCATGTGTTGACCGTGATGGAAGCGGATATGAGCCGTGTGGCGAAGCATCGTGCGCTGAATAAGGAAATCTTTGCGCGGGACGGTGTCAACCTCACGTTCACGGCGTATTTCATGATGGCAGTTGTGGCGGGATTGAAGTCGTACCCGACGGTCAACTCTTCGTGGTCAGATGAAGGTTTGCTTATCCATAAATCTGTCAATATTGGCATGGCAACTTCATTGGGCGAAGAAGGTTTGATCGTGCCGGTGATCAAAGGCGCGGACAATCATTCCCTGTTGGCAATGGCGCGTTCAGTGAATGATCTGGCGAATCGCGCCCGCTCAAAGAAACTCCAGCCTGATGATGTCAAAGGCGGCACGTTCACGTTAACGAATCACGGCATCAGCGGATCACTGCTCGCGTATCCCGTCATCAACCAGCCGCAATGCGGAATCTTGGGAGTCGGCGCGATGCAGAAACGTGTTGTTGTGATTGATGACGCAATTGCCATCCGCCCGATGGTGTATTTATCGTTCGTGTTCGATCATCGCATTCTCGATGGCGCGTCCGCGGATTGGTTTTTGGCGAAGG
>CAZMQE010000159.1:0-6941 GCA_964568115.1 uncultured Anaerolinea sp. | reverse complement strand
CAACATCACTGACCAAGGTTAAAGGTGAACGACCACGGACCTTTGACCGTGTAAAACTCATCGCTGTAGACGAGTTGCTCCGCTTCTTCCTGTGACATGGTGTCTGGTTTGCTTAAGATTTGCATTACCTGCACCCCGCCCGCATCTGCGCAACCTAGCGTAATGGCGATGGCGCGATCATTAAGGGTTTGCTGAATTTTAGGCATGTAGATCGAGCAGTAATCCTCAGCACGCGGCGGCGCTGCAATGGCGTCAACGGTCACGGTGACGGTGGTAAGGTCGGCATCCGGAGGAATATTGAGAAACGAGAGTGTGTCACACCGTAAACCGGATTGCCCTTCAACCGGCTCCTGTAAACTCAGCATCGTGGATGAGAAATCGGTGGTCGCCGCGCCTGCATATTGCAACGTCGCGCCCCAGACCGACCAGTCCGATGCATCGAGCAGGGTAAAGCAAACATTGGCATTGACTTGTTTCCCATCCCGCCAGGCTTTATCGGCACGGACTTCGATCCCGCTGGTGAGTTGGCTGATGACAGCCGGAGCTGATTCGACCGTTGGGTAAGACGGATCGATATAAGCAGTTGGCAAAGTATCTTGCGGCGCAGTTAGGGGCAAACATGCTGAAAGCAAAATGGTTAAAAGAATAAATATACGTTTCATGGGGGAACTCCTTTTTCAACGCGCTCTTTCGGGGTCTGAAACCCCGAAAGAGCATAAGTACAGAATTAGCTCAACAAATCCTTCAGTGCAATCTCTAGCTGACCGAACTTAAACTGAAAACCCAATGCAAGCAGGCGCTTGGGTGCCGAGTAACGCCCTTCGGTAAGGAGTACGTTCATCTCACCAAGAGTAAGTTGCAGTAAGGCTTTTGGTGTATGAAACCAAAATGGACGGTGTAACGTTTTGGCAGTCACACGCATGAATTCTTCGCCGGATGTAAGCTGCGGGGCAAGCAAATTGTAAGCACCACGTGCATCTTCCCTCTCAAGTAAAAATCGAATTGCGTTGACATAATCATCAATATGCAGCCAGGGCATGGCTTGTTTGCCGTCTCCAAATCTGCCACCAAAGAATAACCGTGCAGGCAATGCCATCAGCGGAAAAAGTCCGCCGCGCCTGGCAAGGATCGGTGCACAGCGCGTGATAATCCGCCGCACACCCAGGGCTTCGATTGATTTTGTGGCGTCTTCCCATTGAACGGTGAGTTGCGCAAGAAAATCATCGGCGGCAGGTGAAGATTCATCTGCGATGCCATCGCCATGCAAGCCATACCGATTGATGCCGGAGGTTTGGATGAAGAGGCTTGGGCGGCGAGTCGCTTGTTCGAAAGCTGCAGCCAGCGCAAGTCCGGGAATGACGCGCGAGTCGATAAACCTTTGCTTCTGACGTTGGGTCCAGGGCCAATGTTCCAGTCCATATCCAGTGAGATGAATCACGGCATCCATTTCATTGAGGCGCTGCGCGAAGCCGTGGGTTGTTTTTGCATCCCACTGAATTTGGTTCGGGTGTTTTGGGGTTTGCCGTGTGAGAATAAAAACTGTATGCTGGTTGTTGGAAAGATGGGTTGTGAGTGCTTTACCCAAAAAACCAGAACCACCTGCGATCAAAACGTTCATGGGTACTCCTGAATAATAAATTCGTATCAGCCTAAAAGCAGGTTTTACGAATTATTGTAAGTGGCATATAATCGTGCCTGTTGCGGAGGCAGAGTGCACGAACCTGTGCTGGTGCTAAACGCCAATTTTGAACCGATCAATGTGTGTTCTACACGACGCGCGGTTGGATTGCTCCTGGCGGGCAAAGCCGATATGGTTGTGAATGGACGCGGTCACATAAAAACTGTAAAGCAATTGTTACCGCGACCTTCGGTCATTCGGTTGGAGATGCAAATCCATCGTCCGAGGCCGCGCGTCAAGTTAACGCGCCGCGAAGTGTTCCGCCGTGATAATTATACCTGTCAGTATTGCGGCAGACGCGACAACGGATTAACGGTCGATCACGTGATCCCACGGCATATGGGCGGCGAACATATTTGGACGAATGTGGTGGCGGCTTGTCCACATTGCAATCATCGTAAAGGCGGGCGTAAAGCGGAAGAAGTACATATGCATTTGCATCACCCGCCCAAGGAACCCCCAGCCAATGCGCTTTATATTTTTGGCAGGCATTTGAATGAATATCATGAATGGGAGCCGTATATCAACGGCTGGTAAAACAGTAACGGTCACCGGAAAGGTGACCGTTACTGTTTATATCTCAATCGTCATGAAGTCTTTGGCGACCACCACTTCGCCTTGAAAGCTCTTGCTGGCTTCGGCGGCTATATCGCCTTTTGCGAAGCGCCCAGTGGGATAGTGGATGAGGTAGAGTTTTCCAACTTCGGCTTTTGTGGCGATCTCGCCAGCTTGCTCTGCAGAGGAATGTCCAAAAGTGGCGCCGCCCGCTTCGTGAATGAGGATATCCGCTCCGGCGGCGAGTCGCACGGTCTGCTCACAGGGTTCTGTGTCACAAGAGTACGCGAACACCTTGTCCGGTTTTTTGGATTCGACGCGAATGCCGATCGTTGGGATCATATGATGCACCGGGGATGATCGAATCTTGAAATCGGCGCAATCAAGAACGTGGGCAAGTTCCACTTCGGGTAAACGATAAAAGCCAACCGAGAAGAAGTTAGGCCATTCAGCCCAACTATAAAAGCCCATCAAATCTTCGAGACGATCCATGGTGTAATGTAAACCATAGATGTTGATCGGCTTGGTGCGACCCATCAGCCACATATCCATCAAAAGCAGGGGCACACCTGAAACATGGTCCGGGTGGAAATGAGTGATGATAATATCTGTCAGTTCGTTAAAATCCACTCCGGCTTGTTCAAGGCGCACCACTGGGTTGCTTACGCAATCCACCAGAATTTTGCGTTCATCTCCCAAAATTACCAGATGCGTATTCTCATGGTCTTTGGATGGGACAGCATTGGATGAACCTAGGATAATGACTTTAGGCACGGGGTCCTCCGTTACAAATATGGGAATGCCATTTTTATGATCAGCGGGGTTACGTAAACCTCAATGACAGCTGCAATTGCAAGCAGAGGCACCACCAATCCGATAAAGATTTTAAACCAATCGGCAAGGGAAAGCAGAAAGACCTCGCCCATACTTTTATCAGGCTGGGGAGTGACCAACACTGCCCCAACTTTCAAAACCGCAGCAGTAGCGATAATTACAGCTGGTAGTTCAAACACTCCATGCGGCAAAACTGCAGAGGCAAACACAAGCCACGGCGAAAAGTGGATCAAGCTGGCGCCACCCAGCACGCCGCCAATCAATGCCATATTGACCATGAACAGCGCGATCCCCAGGGTCGAGAAAGAGATCAAACCCGCTAACAAGAACACCAGGCTTGCGCGGACATTGGAAAAGAACAACCAGGGAGCTGGCACGTTTTCACTCAGAAAATCCAGGTTCCCCAGGTTGTCAGCCAGATAGCTTTGGACCTCCTGCGCACGCGCTGGACCAACATCGATTTGTTTGGGTACATTAACCACAACCCAGGTATAACTCGCGGCGATAGTAATCAAGGCAACTGTAATGATGATGAGCAACGGCTGGCGGAGTTGCCTAAGCGTAAAGGGCATCTCCGTTCGGTACCAGTCAAAAATAGATTTCGCATTGCCTTTTACGCGCGTTACAAACGTCCGTCCCATGGTCTTGAAGTTCAACGTATCGATCTCACGTCCCAATAAATATTCACGCTTGAAATGTGAAAGTCCCAGGCGGATCAAAAGCCCGGAAAGAATGGTTAACCCAACCACGGCATAGAACAAGACGCCTTCATCGCCCCAGAAGATCAAGACCGTTTCGCCCTGTAACAAAAAAGCCACCGGCACGACCACAAAAGACGCAAGCAAGTTCGCGGCACGGATCGTGGTGGCTTGCACAGAAATGACAATAGCCGCACTAACCATCAGAACGGCATGAGCAAAGGTCAACAAAAGAATCAGACTCATCATGTACGCGGACGGAAATTCCACTGGTCGACGTGAAAGCAGTAACAAATAAAGCCCAATGGAACCATAGCTAAACAACAATGGCGTAGAGACCCCAACCAGCAATTTACCCAGATACAAATGCCTGTCATCCAGCGGAGAACTCAACAAAGGCTCGATCGTGCCGCGTTCCTTTTCGCCCACGAACGACTCAAGCGCCACGATCAATGTAAACGATAAGGGAAAGAACCCGATAACCAAAATGGCAAAAGGAATGATCCGATCCAAGATCAGATCACCACCAAAGCGGTTCATAAAATTCACAGCCTGACGGGTCGTGTTATCGGCAACGAACGGGAACAACGCCACCATGATGAACATGGGCACGATAATGCGCCAGTCACGGAACTGGTCTTGAAATTCACGCTGAGCCACCATCCAAATGGAATTCCAATTACGCCGCATAGATCACCCCTTGGGCATCTGCCATGGTTTTGAGGTACACATGTTCCAATTTTTTCGGGACCTCATGAAAAGAGAGTAACGGCGCGTGCATGGACGTTAATACATTGACCAGCTTCGGATTGACATCCTGCGGCGCTTCGACTCTAAAGCGCAAGCTGTTCGCGCTTCGAGAAGCCAAGATCGCCCCTGGAGGCAATTCAAACTCACCCGCGTCAAACGCCTCCGTAAACCTCGCCTCATATTCAACGGGACCCAACACAGCCCGCTTCAACTCTTCCAGCGTCCCATTCAAGAGGATCTTGCCACGATAAATGATCGCGATCTGATCAGCGAGTGCTTCAGCTTCTGCCAGATTGTGCGTACAAATAATGATCGTGCGCTTGGATGACCGCAAACGCGAGATCTCATTCCGCACCAACTGCGCGGACTCAGGGTCCATCGCCGAGGTGGGTTCATCCAACAGCAACACAGACGGGTCATGGATCAACGCCCGCGCCAGCGCCAATTTCTGTTTCATACCTTTTGAATATTCGCCCGAACGCCGGCGCGCCGCTTCCTTCAACCCAAAATAATCCAGTAAATAATCACTGCGAGACTTGCGAGTTTTCGCATCCAAACCATAGACCTTGCCAAAAAAATCGAGATATTCTTCGCCGGTCATGCGCATGTACAGCCCATGTTGTTCGGTCAAGACACCGACATTGGCACGGACATCCTGCGGATGTTTAATAACATCATAACCACCCACCCGCGCCCAGCCACGCGTAGGACTCAGCAATGCTGTCAACATACGCACGGTTGTAGTTTTCCCGGCGCCGTTCTGCCCAAGCAAAGCGAGGATCTGCCCAGGTTGGACATTCAACGTCACCCCATCCACTGCCCAAAACTCATTATTATATTGTTTACTCAGGTCGTTCGACTCGATCATATATATTCCTCTTTATTAACAGGCTGAGCATAGCATAGACAATCTTACGGTCAATAAGACAACAGTCATCCCAAAAATCTTATCATTGATTAAGCGTGATTTGCCTTACGATGACGAAAGTACAATAATCCAGCTGAACACAGCGCTACAACCCCCATAATGGTCTGGTTGATGTTGATGCCCCCGATTATCGCAGCATCGAGCCGCAGAAAGTCCAGTAAGAAGCGACCAACGGGATAAACGATCAGATACACGAGGAAAATATCGCCTGTGCGTAAGTGCTCTGCGTATCGTCGCGAAATCCAGATCAACAGACACATGTTGAAAAAGTTCCACAACGCCTCATAGAAAAACAGCGGATGATAATAGTCCACGTCAAAATAAGCGGGCAGGCGATGTGCGGGGTCAATAAAGATCTTCCAGGGCAGGTTTGTAGGCGCGCCATACAGTTCCTGATTAAAATAATTTCCCCAACGCCCAACCGCCTGACCCAATGCCAGACTCGGCGCGATAATATCTGCCCACTCTCCAAAATTGAGCTTATTCGCCTTTGAGTAAAAATAAAGCACGATCGCGCCACCGATCACTGCGCCGGGGATACCCAGCCCGCCCTTCCAAACTGCCAGAATATCCAGAATATGAATCGTCCCGCCCGCAAAATACGGATTGACCATGTCGCCCGTGATCGAATCGCGCACCAGAATATTCGGCGAAGGTGTAAAGATATGCCAAACGCGCGCACCGATGATCCCGCCGATCATCAGGTAGATCAGCAGATCCCAAACAATGTCGGGGTTATGACCACGGCGTTTGGCTTCGCGTGTAGCTAGCCACGCACCCAATACCGCGCCGGATACAATGATGATGCCGTAAAACCGAATTTCAAGGGGACCAATAAAAAAACCACCAGGCATGTTAATTCTCCAAGACTACACAGTTCTTAGCATAGGTATTCACCTATGCATTTCGTAACATTATATTGTACTTTCCGTATCCCCGACCCAGGTATGCTTTTAGGTATTTCCAGAAATGTTTCCAACCATGTTGTTCTCAATCACCCCGACATCACTCTAATGCGATTGCTTGACGAATTCGGATGAAGGGCGCCGCCTCTCTCTTGACCTTCGCCTGCTTCCACACTACAATCTTCGCCTACTCTGAAAAGGATTCTATTGTGTCACTCTGAGCGAAGCGAAGAATCTCTATTGCGACATCCGAGACTCTTCGGTCGCTATCGCTCCCTCAGAGTGACATGAAACAAAATTATGTTTGAAAATTTAACCTCACGACTCAATCAAGTATTTGACGGACTCCGCAAACGCGGCAAACTCTCCGAAGCGGACGTGGACGCAGCGATGCGCGAAGTGCGCCTTGCGCTCCTCGAAGCGGACGTACACTTTAGCGTTGTCAAAACATTCATCGCGCGTGTGCGTGAACGCGCTGTTGGTGCTGAAGTATCGAAGGCGCTGAATCCTGGTCAACAAGTGATTAAGATCGTCAACGAAGAATTGATCCAAACGCTTGGTGAACCTGCGCCGTTGAAGTTTTTTGGTCCGAA
>CAZMQE010000158.1:2982-7191 GCA_964568115.1 uncultured Anaerolinea sp. | reverse complement strand
AAACAAATCCCGTACCCAAATCCCGAAGGGATGACATAATTCCCCCTTATGACACCCCTGCGGGGTTAGGAAAAAACCCGCTTGATATTCTATAATCATCCCACTTGTTTCGACAGGCTCAACACATCGCCTTCGGAGTTCAATCTTAATTACGGAGAATCACAATGACCTTCCCTCAATCCTCAGGCAGTCCCCACCATTTCCTCGCCAGCCTCGCCGGTGGCTGGACCGGCACATCCAAGCTTTGGCTTGAACCCGGTAAACTCGCCGACGAATCGCCGGTACTTGGAACCATCACCTTAGTGTTAGAAGGGCGCTTCGCCATTTATCTGTATCAGGGCTCCATCGAAGGCGAGCCGCAGCACGGCATGTTCACCTTTGGCTATAACACCACGCTTGAGCAATACGAAGCCAGTTGGGTGGACTCGTTCCACAACAACACCGGCATCATGGCTTGCACGGGCTACGCCATCGAGAACGGCTTCCAGGTCCTCGGCAGTTACCCCGACCCCACCGGCGGACCAGACTGGGGCTGGCGCACCGAAGTGGAACTGGTCGATCACGATCATCTGACCATCACGGCGTACAACATTACCCCCGAAGGCGAAGAAGCCAAGGCAACGGAAGCAAAACTCACGAGAGTGAAGAAATAAATAAACCTCGTCATTGCGAGGAGGGCGTAGCCCGACGAAGCAATCCCCTACACAATGGTGGAGATTGCTTCGTCGCAAAGAGCGCTCCTCGCAATGATAGACATGGAGACACAATGAACATCCTCATTATCGGCGGCACAAAATTTCTTGGGCGGCATCTCGTAGATTCCGCCCTTGCACGCGGACACAACGTCACGCTCTTCAATCGCGGCAAGACCAACCCCGGGCTGTTCCCACAAGTGGAAACGATCCTCGGCGACCGTGAGCATGATATCGAAAAACTTGCGGGTCGCGCGTGGGACGCGGTCATTGATGTGGCAGGGTATTATCCGCGCATCGTCCGCCTCTCAGCTACCGGCTTAGAAAGAAGCGTCGGGCGTTATGTCTTCATCTCATCCATTTCGGTGTATCCCGATGCCATCCTCAACAAGATCGGCATTGATGAAAATGATCCGGTTGGCAAGATCGAAGATGAAACCATCGAAGAGATCACCGGCGAATCGTATGGTCCGCTTAAGGCGCTGTGTGAAAAGACCGCCCGCGATATTTTCGGCGACGAGCGCGCTTTGATCATCCGCCCCGGCTTGATCGTGGGACCCAATGACCCCACCGACCGCTTCACGTATTGGCCCGTGCGTGTGGCACGCGGCGGAGAAGTGCTCGCGCCCGAAAAACCGAATGTGCCCGTGCAGATCGTGGATGTGCGCGACCTGTCAGAATTCATCATCAAAATGATCGAAGAAAAAGCATCAGGCATTTACAACGCCACCGGACCCGATTACGAACTATCATTGGGAGCGATGCTGGAAGCGTGCAAAGAAGTCAGCGGCAGCGATGCGACTTTCACATGGGCAGCGGTTGATTTTTTGAAACAGAACAACGTTGCCGAGTGGAGCGATATGCCGGTGTGGATCCCTGATAACGCCGAGAGCGCCGGTTTCTCACGCGTGGATGTATCGAAGGCGATCAAAGCGGGCTTGAAGTTTCGCGCGTTGAGCGACACCGTGCGCGATACGATCGCATGGGCAAACACACGCCCTGCTGACCATGAATGGCGGGCAGGCTTGAAACCCGAACGCGAACAAGAACTATTGAAACTATTGCACGCATAAAAGGCGACCTGCGACTCCATGAAAAAAATTCAATTGACACTCCTTGCTATGCTCTTGCTGGCAGGCTGCGGCAAGCAGGCTCAGGCAACCGTCGCACCGGTTGCCACCGCCATCCCCGCCACAGCGACTCTTATCCCAACCGAAACGCGCATCCCCGCTACTGCAACGCCCCTGCCAACCGACACTCCCATCCCTGCCCCGACTCAAGACCCAACTGTCTTTGGTGCAATTGGCATGGGTGAAGTTCAAGCCGGTGCGATCGAATCGGTCGCCAGCGCCATCTTCAACAAGACCCTCGATCAATTCGTGGCAGATGGCTCGGTGCAGGAATATCAGATCATCAGCCTCACCGTCTTTCCCGGCGGCGATGGTCTGATCGCCGAGATCATCTACAGCGTCAAGTCCGCTGACCCCGCCTGGCTCGCCGATGGCGGCGTCCAACTTGCCGATGGCTGGATCGCCAACGGTTGCAGCCGCTTCGATTTTTTTACCACTGAAACAGAATATCAATTAAAGAATCGCAGATTATGTAGTTAACGAAATAGCCGCAGAACGCACTGAGCAGGCAGAAAGGTTTTTATTATGCAAATCAAAGAACCCCGCCAACAACTCGACCACATGATTCGGCAAACGCGGCATAACCTGGTTGCGTTCAGTCAGATGGCAGATACCAAGGCGCAGATCTTGCTTAGTCTTTCGTCTGTGCTTCTGTCGCTTTCACTCACGCAAATCCATGACCCGCGCCTCACCATGTCCATCACCGGTCTCGATATTTTCCTGCTCATCACCATCTATCTGGCATTGCTCACTGTCATCGGAAAAGTCAAACTCATCAACAATCGCAAACATGCCGTCACCGATCGTGATTACAGCCCACTCTTCTTTGGCAATTATGGCGACATCCCCTATCCTGAATACATCAGACATTTCACCGAGATCATGAACGACTCCGACGCCACTTACGAGGTCATGATCAAAGATATCTATTATTCAGGAGTCTATTTACTCACAACCAAATATAAATACATGCGCCTTGCATACCTGTTCTTCTTTGCCGGTCTGATCGTGACCGTCCTCATTTATTTCATTCAAAACATCATCTAATGTTCAAAAAAATTCTGATCACCAATCGCGGCGAGATCGCCATCCGCATCATGCGCGCCTGCAAAGAGCTGGGCATCAAAACCGTTGCGGTCTATTCAGATGCCGATAAAAATTCTTTGCACGTTCAACACGCCGATGAAGCGCTTCATATCGGCGCGGCTTCACCCAAAGAATCCTATTTGAATGCGGATGTCTTGATCCGAGCCGCGCTCGCCTCACAAGCGGATGCTATTCATCCGGGCTATGGCTTTCTCTCAGAGAACGCCTCTTTCGCCGCCGCAGTGGCTTCTGCGCAATTGACCTTTATCGGCCCCTCAGCGGATTCGATCCACGCGATGGGCGATAAAGCCGAATCAAAAATTGCGATGAAGAAAGCGGGCGTGCCGACGGTGCCCGGTTACGAAGGTCTTGAAACCGAAGCGGACTTTATCCAAGCCGCGCGTGAAATCGGCTACCCCGTTCTGGTGAAAGCCTCGGCGGGCGGCGGCGGCAAGGGGATGCGGGTTGTCAATAACGAAAGCGAATTAAGTGAAGGGATTGAATCCGCACGGCGTGAAGCGCTCAACTCATTTGGTGATGAAAGATTGTTGATCGAGAAATATCTTCCCAACGCACATCACATCGAATTTCAAATCTTCGGCGACCAGCACGGACACCTCATCCATTTGTTTGAACGGGAATGCTCGGTGCAGAGGCGCCATCAAAAGATCATCGAAGAAACACCTTCCCCATTACTCACACCTGCGCTACGTGAAGAGATGGGCAAAGCCGCGGTTGCTGCCGCGAAAGCCGTCAACTATTACAACGCCGGGACGATTGAATTCATCGTTGATCCCGACACGTTGAAATTTTATTTTCTCGAAATGAACACGCGCCTGCAAGTGGAACATCCCATCACCGAACTCACCACCGGACTCGACCTCGTCCAATGGCAGATTCGTGTCGCGGCAGGCGCACACTTCCCCTATCAACAAGACCAACTCACCCAACGCGGACACGCCATCGAGTGCCGCGTCTACGCCGAAGACCCATCCAATGGATTTTTACCCAGCACCGGAAAGTTATTGCAGTACATTGAACCAAAAGGTCCCGGCATCCGGGTGGATTCGGGGTTTGCTGTTGGCAACGAGGTGACGCATTTTTATGATC
The DNA here is from genome assembly GCA_964568115.1 of uncultured Anaerolinea sp. Taxonomy (GTDB): domain Bacteria; phylum Chloroflexota; class Anaerolineae; order Anaerolineales; family Villigracilaceae; genus Defluviilinea. Next base: position 3,173 of record CAZMQE010000158.1, on the reverse strand, counting down.
CCTTACTGGCGAAGTTAATTGTGTCTGGGGAGAATAGAGCCATTGCGATTCAGAAGATGCAAGCGGCGTTGAAAGAATTTGTTGTGCATGGTGTCGTGACCAATATTGATTTCATGCAATCCGTTTTGGCACACGCTGATTTTGCTGAGGGGAAAGTCACAACGAGATGGGTTGAAACAACTCTGGAGTCA
>CAZMQE010000158.1:0-2882 GCA_964568115.1 uncultured Anaerolinea sp. | reverse complement strand
GCGATGAAGATGGAAATCCGCATTCAAGCACCGAGAGATGGAAGCGTGAAAAAATTATTGGTGCAACCAGGTCAAACTGTGGAACGCGAACAGGTATTGATCGAGATCGAATAAAGGAGACTCTTATGGCTGAAATCGAATTACGCGAAGTGCCGCTGTTTAGTGAAATGGATGATGACGAGGTGGCGGGCATCCGCGCCATTATGGAGGAGAAGAAGTTCAGACCCGGGCAGGTGATCATTCGCGAGGGCGAGAAGGGCGACCTGTTTTATGTGGTCACCGCAGGGCGCGCGGAGGTGTTAATCCGGGATGCCGATGGCACCGAATTGATCTTGAACGAAGTGGGACCCGGCGGTTTTTTCGGCGAGCTTTCGATGTTGACGAATGAGCCGCGTGCGGCGCGGGTGCGTGCCGTGGAACAGATCACAACGTTGGTTTTGGAGCGCGATGAGTTCTTTGCTTTTTTACGCACGCATGCCCACGCCGCCATTGACGTGATGGTGGAACTGGGTGGACGCCTGCACGAGAACGACCGCATTTTGCGGAACATGGTGAGCCGCAACGTCAACGAGATGGATGAAGAACGGATGACGTTCGGTCAGCGTGTGGCAGATAAGGTGGCGGATACGATCGGCTCGTGGCGATTTATCATTACGCAGACGATCATCCTTACAGTCTGGATCACATTGAATGCAATCGCTCAGATCAATCACTGGGGTTGGGCTTGGGATGTCTATCCTTTCATTTTGCTGAACCTGGCGCTCTCGTTCCAAGCCGCGTATTCAGGACCGGTGATCATGATGAGTCAGAACCGGCAATCGTTGAAAGACCGTCTGGCTGCCGAGGTGGATCATCAAGTGAACACCAAAGCGGAGATCGAGATCAACAACCTGATGCGGCGTATGGATGAACTGGAATTGAGCATTGAAGAGAATCATTCCGAAGTGAAGAAGCTGCTCGTTGGGCAGAAGAGAGCAGGCACAAAAACACAGAAGACACAGAGGAAAGCAGCGAAATAATATGAACAATTTGGTGGTTTCGATACGTCCCGCGAAAATCACGCGGGACTACTCAACCAACAGAGTTAGATAGTAAGGACACTTCATGCCCGGCAAATATTTTGATGAACTCGAGGTTGGGAAGAAATTAAATAACATACCCTGGCTTCCCTTTTGGAAGGTCATCAGCCTGCTTTCCATTCTTCACCTTATGCTGTTTGATACGCTCATTCTCACCGCCCCTGAGACACTCCAAGTTCAATACACTCCTGATGATGGTTATTACTATCTTGCCCTGGCACGTAATTTCATCCGCTTTGGTGAGTGGACATTCGATGGGGGCGTTAGTCTTACATCTGGTTTTCACCTCATGCAAGCCTACCTTCTGGTTGGGATATATAATTTATTCCATCCGAACCCTGAAGACTTCGTCCGCCTAGGACTGGGCTTGAGCACACTCATTACAGTCACCAGTGTTCTGCTTGCCTGGCAGATGTGCCTGCGAAAAAAAGAAACCCATCTTTTGATCCTGTTCACGATTGTTGTAACCGCCAAAACCTTTCTATTCAACTCGGTTTCCATTACTGAATGGTCCCTTGTGATACTCATTGCCGGTCTTTATTGCGCTTATTTTTTAGATAGACCCTCAAACACCGCAAACCTTCTGATCCCCTTTGCATTGGGTTTGCTGGGCAGTCTGGCACGCTCAGATTTTGGGCTATTGCCATTCTGTGTTTTTGTTGCAACAGCAGTTATAGTTCGTTACAGTGACAAAACATTCCTTATTCGTGACACATTAGCTGGCTTGATCGGCGCCGCACTTGGTGTGGGGCTGTCTACCATGCATACTTTTATAACCACGGGCGCTTTTCTTCAATCCAGCGCGTTGATGAAAAGCTACTGGTCACAATTTGGCACACAAAGATTCTACACTGCCGCAACCCTGGGGCTGCAAATACTGGGCATGGACTTTGGCTTTTCTACTTTCCTGAGTTCAATTCTATTACTCTCAGTTCTTTTGCTCGCAGGACCTGTGTTCCTGATATTGCTCGCACACATAAGCGGACAGAAAAAAATACCGGTTACACTTTTTAGGCTCGACCAACACCGCTCTGTCCGTGAACGGATTCTAGTGCTGGCATCCATTTTATGCCTGCTAGGATACACCGCCTTATATACCGCAAGTGGAGCCGTTCAAAATTGGTACACGGCAAATGTGACTGTACCCGTATTCATTCTTTTTGCGGCTGGGGCAGGTTATTTGAATGGCCGAATATTCAAGGAATACCAATTTACGGTTATCTGGCTGTCCACCTTTGCGCTGGTTTCCTTAGGCACACAATTACTTAACCTTTACCCCCTTGGTAGTGAAAAAGCGCCATGGCCTCATCAGCAATTTAACCTTGCGGCAGGGCGGTATCTGGCACAGAATCCCGCAGACGGCTATATAGGTTCGTGGAATAGCGGTATAGCAGGGTATTATCAAGGGGGAACGAACATTGTCAATATTGACGGCTTGGTGAATAACGATATATATCCCTATGCTGTGCAGAATACCCTACCCGCCTATTTGCAGAAAAATAATATACGGTATATCCTTGATTTCGAGAATATGTTTCATCCGCCTTTTCCAAAACGCGGCGGTTACGCAAACGCGGCTTTTCTTGAAAGCCTAAAACCGATCAAGGAATTCGATAAGGGACAATTCACAGAATTTAAATTCCTGCGCCTTTATCGCATTGACCCATGAAAAACAGATATTCAAAGGAGTCTGGAAATGCCCGGAAAATATTTTGACGAACTTGAAGTGGGGATGAAATTCAAACATCAGGGACGCACCGTCACTGAAATGGATAACGTGCTCTTCTCCGCGCTGACGATGAA
>CAZMQE010000157.1:0-7262 GCA_964568115.1 uncultured Anaerolinea sp. | reverse complement strand
GGAGACGCAGGGTGTTATCACGATTGCCCCAATATTTGATGAAGGCGATGTTGGGATTCGCTTGGGCGGTGGCTGTAGTCATAAGAGATCCTTTTCAAAGTTAGTTTATCACGTTATAGATCGTGTGTTTACTGTCAGTAACTTACGGTTCGTATTAAATCATTGCGGTTGGCTCCCTATAAATCAGCCAGACTGAGCAAAAAAGATATTGACATTTCAATGTATTTTGGTTAAACTATTAACGCGCGTTAATAACCCGCGTTAATAGTTTTCTCCTTTTGATATCTAAATATCCAAATGACCAAAAAACGTGTAACCAGCCAGGATGTTGCCAACCTCGCAGGAGTATCCCGCACCACGGTCTCCTTCGTTCTGAATGATGTTAAAGGTTTTAACATTAGTGCGGAAACACGTCAAAAGGTTTTCTCAGCGGCTGAAAGCCTAAACTATGTGCCGGATGCAACTGCACAGGCACTGGCAAGTCGTCGTGCCAAGGCAATTGGGCTCGTCATGACACGCAGCCCGCATCACATTGCGACCGACGCTTTTCTGCCGCAGATTATCGGGGGATTGATGGAAGTGATCAAAGACAACAAATTGCGTCTGCTGATCGAGTATGTGGAAGTGGAACATCAGGACCGTGCCTACCTTGAACTGGCACGCGCCAAACATATTGATGGCATGATCCTTCTCACCCCACGGCTGGATGATTCTGGTCTAAGGAAGCTTGAACAGGTAGATATTCCAACCGTGCTCATGGGACACCTGGATGGGACCGATTTCTATTCTGTGGATGTGGATAACCAGCTTGCGGCTCAACAAGGAGTTCAACATTTGTTGGACCTGGGTCACACCCACATAGCTTGTATCTCGAACGCCCCCCCATCGTATGCTGCTTCGCCTGACCGGGTAGCTGGTTATCAAAGCGCATTGCTGGCCGCCGGAATCACACCCAATGATGGCTTGATCCGATATGCAGATTTCGATCCCCAAAGCGGTTACATTCAGACAAAATCCCTGCTTGAATCCGGGAGTAAATTCACAGCGATCTTCGTTGCCAGCGATAATGTGGCTATCGGAGTAAAAGCCGCCTTACGGGAAGCTGGGTTGCGAATCCCTGAAGATATTTCACTGGTGGGTTTTGACGATATCCCCTGGGCACAATATGCCGACCCGCCGCTTACGACCGTGCACTTACAGGCGCAAGAAATGGCACGCAGAGCCTGTTTGGTGTTGATGGATCTGTTACAGGGCAAAGAGCCTGAGATAAAACAACAGATCATCGAAACTCATCTTGTGGTGCGCAAGTCCAGCCGCAAGTTGTGATTATGGATTGGAGGTGAAACAGCGTATACATATAACCATGGAAAAACCGATAATTGATTTTTAACCAAACAAACAACTATACGAGGAGAAAGAATGAACAAAAAATCTCTACTCTGGACTCTGGCAAGTCTTATGATACTGACTTCCATGGTTCTCGCAGCCTGCGGTGGTGCAGCCACTGAAGCGCCCGCCACCGAGGCACCCGCCACTGAAGCACCCGCCACCGAGGCGCCCGCAGTCACTGAAGCACCAGCCGCAACCGAGGCTCCTGTTATGCCCGAAGTCAGTTTTGACTACCCAGCTGGCGGAGCGTTGGAAGAAGCTCTTAAAGGCACATACAAAGGCACCACCGTTACCGTTGATGGTGCGTTTGAAGGCAACGACCCTGATGGCGTGAAGTTCGCCGACTCCATGAAGGCGTTCGAAGAAGCCACCGGTATTACCGTTAACTATATTGGCAACAAGGAATTCGAAGGTTCCATTGCCATTCGCGTCGGTGCTGGTGATGCTCCTGATATCGTTGACTTCCCTCAACCTGGTCTTTTCGCCAAATTTGTTCGCAGCGGCGATATTAAACCGGTTGATTTCATCTCTGATGAATGGCTGTCTCAGCAATACAATGCTGGCTGGCGTGAATTCAACACAGTGGATGGAGTCGAAGCAGGCGTTATGCACCGCTATTCTGGCAAGAGCCTGGTTTGGTATCCGAAACAGGCTTGGGATGCAGCTGGTTATCAAGTTCCCCAAACCTGGGATGAGCTGGTTGCCCTGACCCAGCAGATCGCCGATGACGGAGATACTGCCTGGTGTATCGGTATTGAATCCGGTGCAGCCACCGGTTGGGTCGCCACCGACTGGACCGAAGACATGATGCTCCGTACCACCTCGCTCGAAAACTACGACGCCTGGGTGGCTGGCGAACTGCCGTTTGATTCACCTGAGGTTAGAAAGGCTGTTGAAACCTGGAGCAGCGTTTGGTTCAATGACTCATATGTGAACGGTGGACGTACATCCATTGTTTCTACCTTCTTCGGTGATGCCCCGGCTGGCATGTTCACCGATCCCCCAAATTGCTGGTTACATCGCCAGGCAAACTTCATCACCAGCTTCTTCCCTGAAGGTAAGGTTTACGGTACAGATTATGATTTCTTCTATCTGCCGCCCGTTGATGCTGCCTATGGAAAGCCATTCCTGGTTGCTGGTGACTTGATCGCCATGTTCAATGACAGACCTGAAGTTCGCGCTTTGATGGAATACTTCACCACACCGCAGTCCGTTAGTGGTTGGTTGCAAGGCGGCGGCGCGATTGCGGCTCATCAGACCGCTACAAAGGATCTTTACGGCTCAGATTTGGACTACAACATTTCCCAACTCGTGGCTGGAGCCACCAGCTTCCGCTTCGATGGTTCTGACCTGATGCCCGGTGAAGTTGGAGCAGGTTCCTTCTGGGAACACATTTCCAGCTACGTTGCCGGATCTGAGGATCTCGATACTGCCCTGAAGGCGATCGATGCATCCTGGCCCCGTTAGAAAATAGCAGTAGAATATTTGGATGGAGGGCCTCTAGGTCCTCCATCCAAATATTTATGCCCTGTATATCACCTGCATCTGATGGAAGGAGCCGACCATGGATCTACAAAGTGGCAAGAAAATCGATCAGCAATCTCTCGGGGAAAGTATTGTATCCTTCATTGGCCGTGTGTTGCTGGCTGTTGGCATCCCACTCATCTCATTTTTTGCTCTCTACCGGGGATTCCTTTTTCTACGAGATAGCGATGCTCCTCGCGGAGTCATCGTACTTGTCGCGATCATCTGGGGTGTCGGTGGAGTTGGCCTTCTATATTGGGTCTTCAACGGTCTTGTGGAAAGGCTCGAGGATCCCTGGAAGGGACGCCTCCTTCCTTTTGTCTTTGTAGGGCCTGCCATGGCCATCCTGGCCTGGTATCTGGCTATCCCAACGCTCCGCACATTTTGGATCAGTCTGTTCGGGCGCGATGGCCCGCCAGCGGGCCTCAATATATTCCAACAGCTTAATAGTGATGCATTTGTTGGTTTGAGCAATTATGTTGCCGTATTTACTGAGCAGTTGATGCTTGAGGCATTTCGCAATAACCTGATGTGGATCATCTTCGGCAGCACGTTTTCGGTGGTCTTCGGTCTGATTATCGCAGTGCTTGCCGATCGCAGCAGCTTTGAAAAAACAGCCAAGGCCTTAATCTTCCTCCCGATGGCAATCTCATTTGTCGGTGCCAGCATCATCTGGAATTTCATCTATGAATATCGGCCAGAGGGACAAACCCAGATTGGGTTGCTGAATGCTATCGTCACAAGTTTTGGTGGTCATCCGCAAGCCTGGCCCCAGTGGGTGGATATTGCTCCATGGAATAACCTGTTCCTGATCGTGATTGTCGTCTGGCTGCAGGCTGGTTTCTCCATGGTTTTGTTCTCTGCTGCGTTGAAAGGCATTCCAGAGGAATTGCTGGAAGCCGGTCGAATTGATGGTGCAAATGAATTTCAGATTTTCTTTAAAATCATGATCCCCTCCATTCGCGGCACCATCATTTCTGTTTGGACGACAATCGTTATTTTCACGCTGAAAATTTTTGATGTGGTTTGGGTAATGACCGGCGGGCAATTTGGTACGCATGTGATCTCCACCCAGTTCTACCGGCAATCCTTTACCAATCACAACTCGGGTTTTGGTTCAGCCATCGCCATTGTGTTATTGCTTGCAGTCGTCCCTGTGATGATCTACAACTTAAGACAATTCAGGGAACAGGAGGCGTTCTAAAATGAAAAGCGCATCTCAAAAAAAACGGCTTGGCAAATTGCTGGTAAACCTGACCCTGCTCATATTGGTGATAGCATGGACTGTTCCCACACTTGCGATCTTCGTCTCCTCCTTCAGAAATAGAGACAAAATTTCATCCACTGGCTGGTGGACAATCTTTCCTTATAAAGACTGGCAGCCTGTTGCAGAACTTGACCCAAAAACTCTGGGCGTCGACCCGAATGGAGTGATGGTGATCGAGGGAGTTTCAGGCACGTTTGAAGAATTTCGTAAAGGGGTGGAAACCCCGGATGGAAAACGCGTAACCTGGATCGGCAACAAACGCATCGGCAAGGTTGAGATTCAGGAACAGGTTTGGACTGTCGATTGGGCATTCTCGCTCGACAACTACAAGCAGGTGCTTGGCGGTCAATCCTTTGATTTTAAACGTCCCGATGGAACCATAGAAACGGTCCAGGGTGACAACATGATCAACGCGTTCCTGAACAGTCTGGCAGTTGCCATTCCATCCACAGTGATCCCGATCCTGATCGCGGCCTTTGCCGCCTACGCCTTCGCATGGATGAAATTCCCCGGCCGCCGTTGGATGTTCATTACAGTCGTTGCACTCCTGGTCGTGCCGCTCCAGATCGCCCTCGTCCCAATATTACGGGATTATAAAGTTCTGAATCTCAACGGCACCTTCCTTGCCATCTGGCTTGCCCATACAGGCTTTGGTCTCGCCCTTGCAACTTACCTGCTTTATAACTATATCAGCAGCCTGCCGCGCGACATTTTGGAATCTGCATTCATTGATGGCGCATCGCACTTCACTGTATTTACAAGGCTTGTAATGCCCCTATCGGTGCCTGCGCTCGCATCCTTTGCGATCTTCCAATTCCTCTGGGTGTGGAATGATTACCTTGTCGCCCTGATCTTCCTTGGCGGCAATCCCGATTTCGAATTGGTCACCCAGCGCATGGCAGCCATCGTTGGTTCACGCGGAAGTGAATGGCATCTATTAACAGCAGGTGCGTTCGTTTCCATGGTCCTGCCGTTGATCGTATTCTTCTCGCTTCAACGCTTCTTCGTTCGAGGCTTGTTGGCTGGCTCCGTCAAGGGCTAGTTCTCCTCTCCGCCGGACTCAACACCCGGCAAACTAGGTGCCGGGCTTCAAATCTCTTGGAGCCCGGCTTTTTACAGGATTATCGATGGTTAACGACCCGCTCTGGTATAAAGACGCTGTCTTTTATGAAATCGCTGTACGAGCCTACAAGGATGGGAATGGCGATGGTCATGGCGATCTACACGGCCTGACCGAAAAACTCGAATATCTCCAAACGCTCGGCGTGGATTGCATCTGGCTCATGCCGATCTATCCATCGCCTCTGCGTGATGATGGCTACGATATTGCGGATTATTACAACATCGCCGAGACGTTCGGTACGCTGGATGACCTCAAGACCCTGATTCGCGAAGCGCACAGCCGGGACATCCGCATCATCATGGACCTCGTGCTGAATCATACATCTGACGCTCATCCCTGGTTTCAAGCTTCCCGCTCCGATAAGAACTCACCTTATCGCGACTACTACGTATGGAGCGATACCGACCAAAAGTATTCAGACACGCGTATCATCTTTCTCGATACCGAACCATCCAACTGGACTTGGGATGAGAAGACCGGTCAATATTATTGGCACCGTTTTTACGCCAGCCAACCTGACTTGAATTTCGATAATCCCAAAGTGCAAGAGGAGATGCTCAACATCGCGCGCTTCTGGTTGGACCTGGGCATCGACGGCTTCCGCGCGGATGCGGTCCCCTATCTCTTCGAACGCGAAGGCACAAATTGCGAGAACCTGCCAGAGACGCACGTATACCTCAAACAATTGCGTACCTTCATGGACAAAAATTATCCCGGTCGCATTTTATTGTGCGAAGCGAATCAATGGCCCGAGGATGTGCGTCCGTATTTCGGGGATGGCGATGAATTCCATATGGGCTTTCATTTCCCCATCATGCCGCGCATTTACATGGCACTCAAAAAGGGTCGTGCAGATGACATGATCGAGATCCTGCGCCGCACGCCACCCATCCCTGAGAACTGCCAATGGTGTACCTTCCTCCGCAATCACGATGAATTGACGCTTGAAATGGTCACGCCCCAAGAACGCAACTGGATGTGGGAACAATATGCGCCCGAACCGCGCATGAAATTGAATCTCGGCATTCGCAGACGGTTATCCTCTCTACTCGATCACGATCGGCGTAAGATCGAACTCGCGAATTCGCTTTTGTTCACACTCCCCGGATCTCCCATCATTTACTACGGTGATGAGATTGGCATGGGCGACAACCTGGATTTGCCTGACCGCAACGGCGTCCGCACGCCCATGCAATGGGACGCCTCCCCCAACGCTGGTTTCACAACCGGCAAGCCGTTCACTGAATTGGTCAAAGGGGCGCAAAGCTACCAGCATATCAACGTCGCCAGCCAAATGGTGGATAAAGACTCGCTGTTCCACGCTATCCGCCGTATGGTCAATATCCGCAAACAACATCACACCTTTGGTCGCGGCAGCATGGAATGGGTCGTCACGGATAATCCCGCCTTTGCTGTGTACACACGCAGCTATCGAGATGAAACCCTGTTGATCATCAACAATTTAAGCGGCTCCACAGAAACGATCTCGCTTCCATCTGCATATCACGCTGACTACCTCGAACTGATCTCAAATACGCAACAAAGTGTGAGTTCAGCGCTCACACTGCAACCTTATGCTCATCTGTGGTTGAAAAGAAAATAATCCCTAACGGCCATGCTAAACACACTTCAACTCGAACGCGAATCAAAACGAACCTTACAACGTCTGCTCCCGCGCGTGGAGCAGGAACTTTCCAATTCCATATCTACCGACTCGCCCGGTTGGCAGGAATTTACCGAACGCCTGCAAAAATATTTCCCATCGTTATTCGCTTTATATCTTGACTTATATGGCAACCGTTACGATTTCTTCTTCCATCTTGAAGACCTGCTCATCAGTCTGGCACGCGCGTGGTTTGCGCGTCCCAATGACTTGCGCGCATTAGACAAGGCTCGGGAAACGAATCCGCTTTGGTTTCAATCGAACCAGATGCTGGGTGGAGTCTGCTACGTCGATCT
>CAZMQE010000156.1:0-7326 GCA_964568115.1 uncultured Anaerolinea sp. | reverse complement strand
TTTACACGGTCAAAGGTCCGTGGTCGTTCACCTTTAACCTTGGTCAGTGATGTTGTAGGGTAATCGCATTTCAACCTTTGAGAATGGTAAGGATGTAATCATTGTTCCAGCCAGCATGCAAGCGTTTGGCATGAATGCTGCCTTTGGCAGTTTTCTCCTATTTCAACGGGTTGAGAGCCACATGGCGAAGAACTGCCAGAGATTTTCGGCTGTATGACCTATGCAAACCCGACTTTCGTCTTCTCGGAAAGCGATGTCCAAAACCCAGTGCAGTTGATTCTCGATTTTCCAATGACTGCGCTTGACTTTCAAAATTGTTTTTGCATGGGCGGGCAGGTTGGAAATGAAGTAGCGAGTTTGCGTTTCGACTTTTTCACCGAATTTCCGTTGTGACACAATCCATACGACGCTTCTCAGTCCTTTCCAATTCTGGTGTTTGTGCACCGAAGCGAGATAGTCTTCATTTCGGTTACCCAACATTCTCGAATTTCCAGCCGACCGTGGATTTGTTGACAGTCTAGGCTGACTGTGATTTCGTTGGGTGAATGCTGCATAGGCTAGACGCTTTTTTCGCCGCGCAACTTTCCGCTGCTTTTACACCCATCGTTACCCATTTCCCTGGCTTTGTACAGCAATGAGTTACCCTAACCCATTGCTTGACAATCCCTATATCACCTAGTAAAATCACGGACGCTTAACAATAAAATACTTTAGCCGAGATAGCTCAGTTGGTAGAGCACGCGACTGAAAATCGCGGTGTCCCCAGTTCGATCCTGGGTCTCGGCACTCTCGGCTGAAAGTTTAGCCAAGAAACGCGGGCGTAGTACAGTGGTAGTACGTCTCCTTGCCAAGGAGAAGGTCGTGAGTTCGAATCTCATCGCCCGCTCAGATTTTTTAAAAACGGCGTCGTGGCCAAGTGGTAAGGCAAGGGTCTGCAAAACCCTCATTCAGGGGTTCGAATCCCCTCGACGCCTCTAGCAAGAGAAAAGTATTAGACGCCGCAAGGCGTCTTTTGTTTTGCGTAATCGAGAGCTCCCCGCAGGGTTTGATATAAATCTTATCGCGAAGTCAATTGAGGTAAGTGATGGACGCTGATATGAGGAGAACGAATTTATTGTTTTTTCTTTCAACTTTGTTTTATAATACATTTATAGGCTATCATGTTAGGGGAGCAAATTTTATCCATTGTATACAAAATAATTCATTATGAAAATATTATACGTAGAAGATGAGATCGCACATGTTGAATTAACACAACGAACTCTGGAGGACAATCTCCAGGATAGTTTTGTTTTGCTTCACGCTGAGTCGCTGCGAGATGCGATCAAGGTCATCGAAACCGAATCAGGTATCGATCTGGTGCTGACCGACCTGCGTCTGCCGGATGGTTCGGGGCTGGATCTTTTGAAGAAGGTTCAAGGGCTGCCATCCCCGCCCGCTGTGGTCCTTGTCACCGGACAGGGCGATCAGGAGGTTGCGGTTGCCGCGCTGAAAGCTGGCGCTGCAGATTATCTGGTCAAACAAAGTGACTATTTACATCGCCTGCCGGTGGTGATCAGTAATGCCGTGGCGCAAAACCGCCTGGCGCATGAACAGGCGGCTTTACGTGAAGCCCAGGCGCGCTTTCGAACATTGGTGGAACAAATCCCTGCAGCTGTATACACCGACCTTGCCGATCAACATATTACGCGGGTTTATATTAGCCCGCAGATCGAAGAGATCAGCGGATACACCCCACAGGAATGGATGCAGAGCTCACAATTCGTAAAAACAATCATTCATCCAGAGGATAAAAACAGGTTTATTGAAGAGGATGAATTCACCAATCAAACTGGTACCTCCTTTAATCTTGAATATCGAATCCTGCGAAAAGATGGGCAGATCAGGACTATACACGACACGGCAACCCTGGTCTATGATCAGGGCGGTACACCGCTTTACTGGCAGGGGATCATTTTCGACATTACTAAAGAACGTGAAGCGCAGCAGGCAATTCTTAATAGCGAAGATCGCTTCAGGCGTATTTTTCATTCCACTCCCATCCCTACTTGTGTGGTCACGGTTAATACAGGGCGATTTATAGATGCAAATCAAGCGTTCCAAAACCTGGTCGGGAAGTCACTTGAAGATCTAGTTGGAAATACTGCTCAAGAATTGGGTTTCTGGCAAACCGCAGAGGCGCGTAATGAGTTCATTGACAGACTCAGAGAGCAGGGGAAATTACAGGGTCTGGAAATTCGCTATCCCAATGTGCCTGATGGACCACGAGACACGCTTGGGTTTTATGAATTGATAGACTTGGGAGGAGAAGCCTGCCTACTCGCAATGTTCTATGATGTGACAGAACAACAAAAAGCTCAAAAAGCCCTACAAATCGAACGAGATTTTGCGTTACAAGTTCTAAACAACATGGGACAGGGTCTAACCGTTGTTGATAAGAATAGCACGTTTGAGTATGTCAATCCGGCGTATGCGAATATGCTGGGATATGCCGTGGGTGAACTTGTAGGAAAATCTCCCACGGACTTCACTGTCGGTGCCGACCAGGCACTTTTAGCCGAAGAAAAAAAACGCAGACTACAAGGTGCAGCCTCTACATACGAATCAAGGCTCGTGCACAAAGACCGCCATGAAGTTCCTGTGGTCATTACAGGAGTGCCACGCCAACAAAACGGGGATGTCAATGGTGCGATCGCAGTTGTCACCGACTTGACGCTCCAAAAACAGACTGAACAAGCCCTTGAAAGGCAGGTACAGGAATTAACCGCACTGCATGCCGTTGCTACAGCCGAAGCTGAGAGTGTGTCTGAAGATGAGATCATCGCCAAGGTCACTTTAGCGATCAGCAAAATCTACTCAGATGTTTGCGGCATCTTGTTATTGGACCCCTCAGGTCATGTGCTTACGCCCCATCTTTCCTACCATGGGGCAGATATCTCCAACTGGCAGAGCGGTTATCCAATCACAGATGGGATTACCGGCAGATCTGTTTCAACGGGAAAAATCATAAGAGCCGGGGATGTCACAAAGGAGCCCGGATACATTGAGATCGCCGTCAACGTGCTCTCAGAATTGTGTGTGCCCATTCATGTGAACGACAGGGTTATTGGCGTCATAAATGTTGAAAGCCGATCAATTAATGCGTTCACTGAGCACGATGAGGGTTTTCTTGTCACAATCGCGAGCGGTTTGGGTACAGCGCTCGAAAAGCTAAGGCTTTTCAACGAGGAACAAAGACGCGCTCGTGAATTGGACGTCCTATATCAAGCTACCCGTACCATGACGCAGAGTCTATCGCCCGAGATCATTGGTCAAAATTTAATAGCGATCATGGAAGACCTGCTCGGCTACGAATACGGCGGGATTTTTACCCTAGACGAGACCTATCAGCAGCTTGTACCGCTTGCACTGAGTCACGAGGGATACACACAGGAGACCTACCAGCAAGATCTGGATCACATTAGAAACTTAAACATTAAACCTGGGCAGGGAATAGTTGGCTGGGTTTTGCAAAACGGAAAACCCATCAGAAGCGGAGACGTAACGCAGGATTCTCGATACCTGAGCGTGCGCCAAGGTATTCGATCTGAATTATGTGTTCCATTATTAGTTCACAATGTCCCCATAGGTGTTATCAATATTGAATCTACCAAGCCAAATCTCTATAGTGAAAAAGATGAAAACCTGCTCTCGGCATTAGCTAGTTCCGCTGCCATCGCCTTGGAGAACGCAAGGCTATATCGAGAAGCGGTAAGGGCGTCTGAACGCCGGGCAGTGCTCCATCGGATCAGTCAGGATATTATCCGCTTTACGCAAGATTCCGAGCAAATATATAAATCCATCCATGAAGCAGCGGAGCAATTAATGCCCTGTGATGTATTCATGGTTTCGCTCAGAAATAAATCAAACGACGAAAATATCTATGTGTACACCATGGAAAATGGGACAAGATATTCGCTGCCCAACGAAAATGCATACCATGGTCTGCCTGGAAAAGTTATTAATGGCGGCAAAAGCATTATTCTGACAAATGAGGCGGCTATAGATTCCGAGAGTTTCCCCCGTTTCGGCTCACCCAAACGCGTTCGCTCTGTCTTAGCAGTGCCCATGCGCATTGGGAAAAAAATCATTGGCATGATCTCAGCGCAATCATATCTTGCCAATTCTTATGAAAGCGAAGAACAATCCCTGCTGGAAATGCTTGCCACTCATGCAGCCACTGCAATTGAGAATACCCGGCTGTATGATGAAACCCAGCGACGCTTGCGGGAATTGGAAATTATCAACCGCGTCTCTACATCCCTGCGACTGACGCAATCTGTGGATGAGATGCTCCCGATACTGCTCAACGAAGCGCTGGTTCTGGCTGACACGCGGAACGGTTCCATTTGGCTTTACGAGCCTTCGAGTAATATGCTTGTTCAGCGGATCGCCAGCGGCACAGACGCGAAACTACTGCACAGATCTTTGAAACCGGGGGAAGGGATCGTAGGCTATGTATTCACAACCGGTGAAAAATATATTTCAACTGAACTGAAGTCAGACCCCATGCTATCTATCGGAAACAAGGACAGCATGACACAGGGACTAAGCGGCATCTGCATCCCAATTCAATCCACTGTAGGACCTGTAGGCGTTCTGATCACAGCACTCGAAATGAACCGCCAGATCACCGAGGAGATCAATCTCCTCACGATCCTGGCTGAGATTACTGGCAACGCCATTCATCGCGCCGAACTATTTGGACAAAGCCAGGAACAGATCCATCGGTTGACCACGCTGCGCGATATTGATGCCGCCATCGCCTCATCCACAGATCTGCGTGTGACTCTGAACATTCTCATGGATCACACTCTCAAACATCTTAGAACAGATGCTGTGGATATTATGCTGTATCACCCCGAGCTGCAAAGCCTTACCTACCTTTGCAGCTCGGGATTCAACAACCCGTCACCATCACGCCCATTGATGAGACTCGGCGAAGGGTTGGCGGGGCAGGTCGTGATGAAAGGAAGCATCGAGCACGTCGTCGATATCCGCGCCTCAAATGAAGTGAAGCGTGATCCCATGTTGATCCGTGAAGGCTTTGTCACTTACTTTGGTATTCCCCTGATCGTCAAAGGGCAGATCAAAGGCGTATTTGAGATCTTCCATCGTTCGCCGATGACCCCTTCCAGCGAGTGGATGCAATTCCTCCAAACGCTGGCGGGGCAGGCTGCGATCGCAATCGACAACGCCCAGCTTTTCGATCATCTACAAAGATCAAATCAAGAGGTCACACAAGCGTACGACACCACGTTGGAAGGATGGGCGCGGGCGCTTGAATTGCGTGACCGCGAAACCGAAGGTCATACCAGGCGCGTCACTGAATTAACCATGCAACTGGCGCGCTTTATGGGAATTTCGGATGACGAGCTTGTCAACATGTATCGCGGTGTTTTATTGCATGATATCGGCAAGATGGGTGTGCCAGATCAGATCTTGAGAAAGACCGGGCCATTGATCGATTCTGAATGGATGGAGATGCGCAAGCATCCTGAATATGCGTTCAACCTGTTGGCGCCAATCCCCTTTTTACGCCCAGCTTTGGATATTCCTTATTGCCATCATGAACACTGGGATGGCAGCGGCTACCCGCGCGGTTTGAAAGGCGAACAAATTCCGCTTTCGGCGCGTATTTTTTCAATTGTTGATATTTGGGATGCCCTGCTTTCAGATCGTTCGTATCGCAAGGCGTGGGAAAAGCCAAGGGTGATCGCTTATTTGAAAGAGATCTCGGGAACAATTCTAGATCCCAGAGTTGTGAGCGAGTTTTTCAAAATGATCGGTGTAGAGGAATAAAAAGGGAGAGCAGTTGCTCTCCCTTTCTGCAATCACTTTACACGCAAGAACTTCCTTTTCCCCACTTGCAATACACCCGGGTGTGGAAAAGCAACGTCGCCACGCTCCAAGATATCGCCATCGAGGCGCACACCTTTTTGATCGATCAGGCGGCGCGCTTCACTTTTACTCGGAGCCAACTGTCCAGCGAGGATAACATCTAAAACAGTCTGTCCAGCCTCCAACTGATATTCCGGCATTTCATCAGGAATTTCTTTTTGTTGGAACATTTTGACGAACGCTTCCTGCGCGGATCCAGCGTCTGCTTCGCTATAAAAAATGGATACGATCTCATGCGCCAACTTCATCTTCGCATCGCGTGGATGCAAAGCGCCAGACGCGACATCCTTTTCAAGGACTTCAATTTCATGCGGGGTCCAACGCGAAACCAAACGCATATACTTACCCATTGCCATATCAGGAATTGACATTACTTTGCCAAACATATCCGCCGCGCCCGTATTGATCGGCACGATATTGCCCGTAGATTTGGACATGCGTTGCGTACCGTCAGTGCCTGGCAAAATACCGGTGATGACACCCACCAGGGGTTTCTGTCCCAAAGCTTCCTGCAATTTGCGCCCAGCCACAATAATGTTGAATAATTGATCTGAGCCGCCAACTTGTATGTCAGTTTTCAGAGCAACTGCGTCATACCCTTGCATCAACGCATAAAAAGTCTCATGCAGAAAGATGGGCTCATTCTTCTCGAGACGATTTGCAAAATTCTCGCGAGCCAAAAATTGCTGCACGGTAAAGTTTTGCCCAAGGCGGATCAAATCCACCAGGGATAATTCACTCAACCACTCGCCGTTGTAACGGATGATTGTCTTCTCACGATCAAGGACGCGAAATGCCTGCTCCGTATACGTCTTCGAATTTTCGGCAACCTGTTCCTCGGTCAGAATGGGGCGGGCTTTGTTTTTGTCCGAAGGATCACCCACCAGCGCAGTGTAGCTTCCGATCAAAAAAGTGACTTCGTGTCCCAGATCCTGAAACTGACGCAACTTACGCATCGGTATTGTATGCCCTAAATGCAGATCTGTGGATGTGGGATCAAAACCACAATACACGCGCAAGGGGCGACCCTCTTTTTCAGCATCGAGCAGCCGCTGACGAAGTTCAGTTGCCATGGCTTTTTTTAGATCTTCGTCACCGTATTCTGTGCCTTGCATCAATAATTCAACTTGTTCTTCAATGTTCACTTTGTGCCTCCTCAATTTCGCGAAATAAATTCGCGCTACAAATTTACAAACAAAAACGCGCCCGCGATGATGGGCGCGTTTACAACACACCACCGCAAAATCTATGTGTGGGTGTAATAATAATACTTGTTGACAGACTTAAAACCAGACATATTTCATATTATACACGCGAAGCAGCCTAGCGGGCAACATCACTGACCAAGGTTAAAGGTGAACGACCACGGACCTTTGACCGTGTAAA
>CAZMQE010000155.1:5767-7378 GCA_964568115.1 uncultured Anaerolinea sp. | reverse complement strand
AACAGTGACGGGATGTTCGTTTATCTCAACAGCATGAGCGCTTGTGCAGTTTCATCAGGCGCTTCGCACATCGGCATGTGGCCTGCATTTTTGATTTCGACCAAATGCGACTCTGGTAACGCAGCTTTTACCTCGCGTGCCCGTTCGATCGGAATTAATTGATCGGCATCGCCATGGACAACGATCACCGGATATTTCATTGCTGAAAGTAGGGGAGTAGAGTCCACTCGTTCTGCCATCGCTTTGAGTGCACCGATATAAGCCGCAGGCTGCTGGGCTTCCATGTTTTTGCGTGCAAAAGCCTGCCATTGTGGATTCGATGTGAACTTGGGAGTCATTGTCTCCACAACACCGTTGATACCCTTTTCAGCCACGTCTGCTGCGGTCTTGATGCGTCCCTCTTTACGGTCGGGCGGGTCTGCTAATACCTGTGAAGAAACCAGTGCAAATCCACTTACTCGTTCAGGGTAAAGCCGGGCAAATGCCAGGGCAACATATCCGCCCATGGAATGACCAGCGACGGCTACCTTTTGGATGCCAAGTTGATCCAGCAGGCCCGCAAGGTCAGATGCAAAATCATTCATCGTATAGGGCGTGTCAACGGTTGTTGATTTTCCGAACCCTCGCAAATCAGGGATGATCAGATCGAAGGTGTCTTTGAGCAGAGGTACAACTTCGTCCCACAAATGATGATCAAGTGGATAACCGTGTAATAGCACTAGCGGGGCACCTTTTCCGTGACGTTCATAAGCCAGTTCGATACCATTAATACTTATCTTTTTCATGTTTCCTGCTTTCTCTTCATACTGCTCAGCAGGCAAAGCCCTGCTGAGCGGTATGACTATTTCCAATTGACAGCAACTTTTAGTTTACTACCTAATTTTGAATAGTAATGAACATAGCCATTATTCCTACCAAACTCATACACTCGCCGTGTGATATCAACGTCCGCCTTGCAGTATTCAGCGACTTTATCCAGTTCGCCGTTCTTGAACCATTCAACCGACTTTATACCATCGGCTGTTTTGGTTGCGCCGAGTGAGGCTTTGGCAATGGAATCCAGGCTCAGGCGAAAACCCAGCGTTCGGAAAATATCTGCCAGCATATCCGTCGAACGAAACGAGCGGAAGTTCTCGTTGGGTGTATACGGTTTCAGCACTTCGTAATCAAAGCTGATGATGTTGAAACCGATGACACGATCTGCGGATTTCAACTCTGCTACCAATGCTGCGGCGTCTTTTTCCCAATATACGGCAAAATCATTCCGCGCTGTGGACCAGGTTACGCCGCAAGCTAGTAATAATTTTGAGGCGTCGCGTCCGCCAACTTCTTCAAAGAGTTTCTGGCTTTCCAGATCAAAGTAAACAATGTTCATGATTGTTCTGCTTTCTGTAATTCTTCGCGGGCAAATTCAAGGGCTTGCTCACGGGTTTCGATCTTGCCAGTTGCCTGTCCCTCGCGGATGGCTTCCAATAACTGACCGATGATCCGTCCGGGATGAAGATTCAATTCATGCATCAATTCATTCCCATCCAATAAACGGGGTGGGGCGATGGTTTGTTCGCGCTTCTCCCAATAGTTTTCAAGCAGAATGCGCGCCACGTCCAGGGC
>CAZMQE010000155.1:0-5667 GCA_964568115.1 uncultured Anaerolinea sp. | reverse complement strand
ATGCGTCCCGATTCGTCCACTGTCCTTGTGGCTGGCTTCTGGACATCGTGATATAACGCGGCGAAAAATAAGGCACTGCGTACGGAACGATCTGTGTTCAGAGATTCAGCGAAATGTGCCGCGAATTGTTCACGGAAACGCCCGAGGCGCAGGGTGAGCAATCCGGTGAACATGTCATTCGTTTCCTCGGCGGAGTAGCCAACCCTCAGGGCGGTCAGAATTCCTTCAAGGTGTTTAAGAACGCTTAGGGTGTGTTCCCAGACATCGTAAATATGCGGCAGGGATTGTGTGACACCCTTCATTGCTGAGAGTTCGGGCATGAGATATGGGAAGACGCCCAGCATTTCCAATGCACGCATGGAAGAATCTGGTTTGGGTCCTTCAAGAATTTTAAAAACCTCATCGCGTTGACGTTCAGGTGAGATGGTGGGTAAATACTCCGCAAACGCTTTCATGGCTTTGCGGGTTTCAATTTCGATCTTGAAATCAAATGCTGCGGCTTGACGGATGGCACGCAGGATTCGAACAGGGTCATCTTGCAGTGCAGTGGGGGAGCAGGCTCGTATCGTTTTCGCACGTAGGTCTGATGCACCATTGAGTGGGTCGATGATCGTGCCTGCATGAATATCGTACGCAATTGCGTTCATGGTGAAGTCGCGCGCGCGTAGGTCGGCTTCGAGCGTGTCGCCGTTGCGATAGGTGGCAAAATCTAAGAAGGTGCGTGAGCCATCGGGGTCGCTGAAGATAACGCGACCTGTGTCACGGTCCGCATCTAGGACCATGAAATCAGCTTCAAGCACATTTGCGACTTTTCGGGCGAAGGCAATGCCATTCGAAGGCAGGGCAAAATCAAGGTCGTGTGAGAGGCGGTTGCGAAGCATATCCCGCACAGCGCCGCCGACGAGATAGATCTCCTGACCGGGCAATGCGTCACGGACTTTATCAATTAAAGGGGAATGCGAAAATGGAGCAGGCATGTACATGATTTCCGGTTTTTCTTTGTGCCGACTAGATTGCGCGGCATGCAAGGCTTGTTCTGGCGTGCCCCCTTGAGCGACGATCCTGCCTCGGACGCGGGCGACCCAGCGCCCGGCGTATGGTGAAGCGGATTGCGAATCGTCTGGCATGGTTCCTCAATGATTTATGAGGGTGGTTTATATTTTTCTAAATCCACAACGCCAACAAAGGGCAGGTTGCGATAGTAATCATCCAGGTCGAGTCCGTAACCGAAGACGTATTTATTCGGAATACTAAAGCCGCGATAGTGGAGGGGGACAACGGCTTCGCGACGTTCTTCTTTATCGAGCAACGCGCAGACTTTGAGACTTTTCGGTTCGCGTGATTCAAGCAATTGTAAAACGGATGCGATGGTGTGTCCGCTGTCAATGATATCTTCCACGAGTAGCACGTGCTTGTTGTGGATATTGGTTTGCAGATCCATCGTCAGGCGGACGTTGCCGGTGCTTTCGCGGGCGCCTTTGCCATAAGAGGAGATCGCCATGAAATCAAGCATGTGTGGAACGGTGATGTGGCGCATCAAGTCTACGAGGAAGGGGACGCCGCCGCGCAGGATGCAGATGAGCAGGAGACCTCCATTTGAGTCGGCATAGTCGGCGCTGATTTCTGCCCCTAATTCTTTTAGGCGTGCTTGAAGAGATTTTTCATCAACGAGTATTTCAGCGAGGAAGTCTTGATAGTTTTGCATGGGTTTAGTCCGGTAGTTTGTGGTTGGGTAGTTTGATTGTTAAGTATGTTTTGGTTATTGGACAATTGAGGGACTAGGGAACTAATGAACTATGGAACTATAACTACCTTGGTACCTCGTGATGGGCACGACAACGCGCTTCATATAATTCTGATGCGCCGACGATGACAACGGGATCATCATATCTGGCGGGCTTGCCGTTGACCAGTCTTTGCGTGCGCGAGGCATCGTCCCCGCAAACCATGCAAATGGCGTGGAGCTTATCCACGCGTTCGGCTTCTGCCAAAATCAACGGCATGGGACCGAACGGCTCGCCGCGGAAGTCCATGTCCAAACCTGCAACGATCACGCGAACTTTGCGGGTTGCAAGTTCCTGAGCAATCTCTACGATTTCGGGGTCGAAGAATTGGGCTTCATCGATTCCAACGACGGTTGTGTCTGCATCAAGCTTTTCGCGAATTTCCGCCGCGCTGGAAACCGGGGTGGCTTCATAATTCGCGCCAGCATGCGATGTGACTTTTTCCACCGCGTAGCGAATATCAATGGCGGGTTTGAACACTTGCACTTTTTGTTTCGCGATCGTTGCGCGAATCAGACGACGGATCAATTCATCGGTCTTGCCGCTGAACATCGAACCGCAAACTACTTCAATGGAACCATGTGTATGGCGCATGTAACCTCTTGTCATTGCAAGCTCATTCGCGCTGAGCGGAGCTGCTGTACTCAGCGGCGCAGACGAAGTGCTGATGACATTATATGGAATAAAAAACAGGCAGATGCGAATAGCATCTGCCTGTAAGTTTACCTGAGATTATTTATTCTGCAAGACTACGCTGCAACTTCGGGGAGTTCGTAACCGAGAGAGCGCAACTTCTTCTTGGCAGCCGTCAGGGATGCCTGACCAAAATTGGCAATCGCGAGCAAAGCTTCGTTGCCGCCGCTGAGCTTCTCAAGGAATTGACCCACATTGGTGATGCCAGCAGTCTTGAGCGCTTCCACGGCGCGGCTTGCAAGCCCAAGTTCCTCGATGGGGCGTTCGGGTGAACCCTTGAGTTCTTCCTTTGCCTTCTGTTGTTCAACGTAGGTCTGGCGGACAGAGAGCTTCTTGTAGAAGCGGTCTACCTGACCTTCGATATCGAGGATGCGGGAGGCTTCACCGGTGAAGAAGGGGTGACAGTTCGAGCAGGTGTCCACGCGTAATTCTTTTTTGGTTGAGCCGGTTGTCCAAGTCTTGCCACATGATGCGCAGGTTACTTTTGCATCGGTGTAATAGGTTGGGTGAATATCAGTCTTCATTCTTAGCCTTCTACCTGTGGGACAATGTTCACGCGCTTCTGACCGTGTCTGACATCGAAGGTCACAACGCCGTCAGCGGTTGCGAACAAAGTATCATCTTTGCCTTTGCTAACGTTCAAGCCCGGCAGGATCTTTGTGCCGCGCTGGCGCACAAGGATGTTGCCGGAGAGCACGAACTGACCGCCGTACCGTTTGACGCCTAAACGCTGTCCGTTTGAATCGCGTCCGTTGCTGGTTGATCCGCCACCTGTTTTATGTGCCATGATTTACCTCTTTTTACTTCTTGGAATCAGTCTTCTTGGAAGACGATTTGGGTGCCGCAGCCTTTTTGGTGGCTGGCTTCGCTTCTTTTTCAGCCTTGGCTGGTTTCTCGGCTTTCGCCTTTTTCTCAGCCTTGGGTTCTGCTTCCACTACTTCAGCTTCAACTTCCTGCTTGACTTCAGGTTTTTCAACCTTGCGTTCTTCACCGGGTTTGCCGATGAAATCCACCATCAAGAGGGTGTACTGCACACGATGACCGCCGCGCACGCGAATGCGTTTCTTCGGGCGATACTTGAAGCGATCGATCTTGGGACCCTTGACGTGGTCCACCACGGTCACTTCAACTTCGATGCCATCGAGATCAGGGGTACCGATCAGGAAATCTTCGCCGTCTGCCATGAACAGCACACGTTCGAAACCGAACTTTTCGCCTTTTTCAACAGGCAGGCGATCCACTTCAATGGTTCGCCCTTCGACGGCACGGTATTGCTTGCCGCCACTATCAATAATCGCATATCTCATTTGTTTTCTCCAGTCATCACTTCGCCGTATACCTGCGGAGTTCTTGCACTCGTCGCCTGCGAACGGGGAAGCTGGGGGTATTAGAAGCAAGTGCCCCAGCGATTCTTACTGCTGAGGCAGAAGCGAGCGGTATTATACATGGCGGGTGGGGATGTGTCAACGGCGAGGGGCATGCCCATTAAGTAGAAACAACTACCAGCTTGGTGGGACGCGGTTCTTTCCGTTGACAAAATACTGCCTCTCCTGTACCCTCGCTGCATGTCCACCCTCAACCTGATTCAGCGTCAGATCATTGAATCACCCCTTGACCTTAAGCTCTTCGTCTCTGGTCCCGCAGGGACGGGCAAAACCACTGCGGGCGTCGAACGGATGCGCATGCTCCTCGCGCAAGGTGTCCCTGGTGAATCAATTTTGATGCTTACCCCACAGCGGACTCTACAAGAGCCATATCTCGATCTGCTGTATAGCCCCGAACGCAGCGCCGGTGGGGAGGTGACGCCCGCCACGGTTGGTGGTCTCGCCCGCCGTATGGTGGACTTGTTCTGGCCCCTTGCGGCAGAAGCGGCTGGTTTTGCAAACCCTGATCAGCCTCCGATTTTTCTCACACTTGAGACCGCGCAATACTACATGGCGCATTTGGTCCGCCCATTGCTGGATGAGGGTTACTTTGAATCGGTGACGATTGACCGCAACCGTTTGTATTCCCAGATCATTGATAACCTCAACAAAGCCGCGGTGATCGGCTTTCCGCATACGGATATTGGTTCACGCCTCGACTCGTCCTACTTTGGCGACCCCTCGCAACGACGTGTCTATGCCGATGCGCAAGATTGTGCGAACCGTTTTCGGCAATATTGTCTCGATCACAATTTGTTGGATTTCTCTTTACAGCTCGATATCTTTGCAAATGTTTTGTGGACTCAAGATATTGTGCGTGACTACCTCACAAGAAATTATCGTCACTTGATCTACGACAACGTGGAAGAAGACGGTCCGCGCGCGCATGACATTGTCCGCGATTGGCTGCCAAGTTTTGACTCAGCCTTGTTGATCTACGATGAAGGCGCCGGCTTCCGCTATTTCCTCGGCGCGGACGTGACCACCGGCTGGGGATTACGTGAATTATGCAATGACCACGTCGTTTTGGATGAATCGTTTGTGATGTCGGAAAGTGTGGCGGGGCTGAGCGATGCGCTGGTCGAAGCAATTGTGCCTGCGTTTGAAGGTAAGATGAAAGAAGAAAGAAGTCCTGATGCTCTCAGCATTATCACTTCGCGGTTTTATCCTGAATTGCTTGATGCGGTTGTAGGTGAAACTGAACAACTGATTTCAGCCGGACTTCCGCCTTCTGAAATTGTTATTCTCGCTCCGTATCTCTCCGATGCTTTGCGTTTCTCGATTACCAATCGTTTGGAAGCCAGAAACATTCCCTGGCGCTCGCATAGACCCTCGCGTTCGTTGCGAGACGAACCCGCCTCGCAAGCTCTGATCACATTAGCTGCTTTGGCGCATCCGCATTGGAATATTCACCCCCCGAAATTTGACTTGGCATACGCATTGATGCAGTCCATTGACGGGCTCGACCTCATCCGGGGGCAATTACTCACGGAGATCATTTATCGTCAACGCGACTTGCAACTTTCAACTTTTGACCAGATTAAGTCTGATGTGCAGGAGCGGATCACCTTCTCCATTGGAAATCGCTATTCAACTTTGCGCGATTGGCTATTGGCTTATCGTGAAAGCGAGCAGTTGCCTCTCGATCATTTCTTCCGCAAGTTATTTGGGGAGGTGTTATCGCAAGTTGGATTCGGTTATCACAACAACTTTGACTCGGTCCGCGTGGCAGCGAGTTTGGTGGAGTCGGTGAAGAAGTTTCGGAT
>CAZMQE010000154.1:4892-7390 GCA_964568115.1 uncultured Anaerolinea sp. | reverse complement strand
TTGACGACTGCCTGCCGCTTCGCAGTTTGACCGACGAGTCGTTCGCCGTTTTTATTGAACGCTACCACCGAAGGGCAGAGTCTGCCCCCCTCCGCGGTCGAGATCACGGTTGGCGTGCCGCCTTCCATGACGGAGACTACCGAGTTGGTCGTGCCGAGGTCGATACCGATGATTTTTCCCATAACATTACTCCTTGCGTTTGTCATTACGAAGATTGCGTACCCACAAAGCGACATCGCGAAGCGTGCCGCGGTACAGAATTCACAATGACGAGTTTAAGAATTTGAATGTTCAAATCTTAACCGCTGAATGCAAGAAAACTGTTAACGCTATATAGAAATTTTGTCGGCTATCTGCCTGAATATTTCGGGATTTGAAAAACAAAGATGGAAGAAGAAAGATGTCATGTTATGTATGCTTCGCAGCACAAGATTACGGCTCGCTGAGGGTAACTGAATCGAAGCCGATCACGATCGGGGTATTTTCATAGGACGAGGCGGCAAGCCCGGCTTTGCCTGTGGTTAGGCTGTAACTGCTCACATCCACTTTGCGGATGAGGGTCTCGTTGATGTAGAGCCAGAGGGTTGAATCAGCGCAGGTCAGTCCAATTGTTTGGGTTGTGCCGGCAGGTTGAATTTCCTTGGAGGTGCCATCGGTGATGGGAAGATATTCCGCTATGCCAACGCTTAGCCATCTGCCATAAAGAACATTGTATGTGCCGTCCGTCAAGACATTGTATTCAAGCCAACCGGACTCTTCAGAGTAACGGCACATCAAACCTGCTGCCGAGGGCGTTAGGGCGCGGTTGGTGAATTGGGCATCAATACGAATATTGGCATAATCTTGCGGACCGTAGAGGGCATAAAGCCAAGTGTAGGGAAAGTCCATTTGGAGGCTGAGACGGCTGTCTTCGGTCTTGATGTTGGGGACGCCATCATTGCCTGCCTGAAGGATCACCCAGCCTGCGAGGGATCCGTCAAATTCTTCGGTGAAGAGACGCGGGAACGGAGTCGGAGAAGGCGCGGGTGTTGACGAAGGTTCAGGGGCAACCGTGGCAGGTATCGGCGAGGGAGGCAGCGTGGAAGTTGGGAAGAGGGAAGGCGCAAGTGTTGGAGTCGCTGCTTGGCAGGCAGAGGTGAGGAGGAGAAATCCAATAAGCAAAAGTTTTTTCATGGTGTGATTAAAACACAAATACCCGAAACTTTGTTCCGGGTATTCACGGCTGCTGGATGCTTGTGGCTAGGGTTGATCAGCCTGGCTTGCTGGCATTTCTTCTGGCTTACCCCTCCACAATAGGATTCCCTGCCAGATGATTACGATCACACCCAGCAGTGCGGCAAGTCCCTCGGTATTT
This sequence comes from uncultured Anaerolinea sp., assembly GCA_964568115.1. Taxonomy (GTDB): domain Bacteria; phylum Chloroflexota; class Anaerolineae; order Anaerolineales; family Villigracilaceae; genus Defluviilinea. The sequence goes on along the minus strand of CAZMQE010000154.1, from coordinate 6,036 downwards.
GGCAGAAGATATACGAACAACGATATAAGCCCTGTGATCAAGTATAGTGCGCTCAAGAGACGGGGAAGTTGACGCGACGTCCAACCTACGGATCCAATTAATATCAGTGCCCACCCCAGAAAGTGCCAGGCTGCGCCCGTTAGACCTGATACCAAGGTGCCCCAAACGGTGAGAACTGTTATGGAGTCTTCCAGATGTAGGTCAGGATGCAGTAAGTGATATTGACGGTTGGCTGAGCGAACACAAGCGATAATTACCATTGTCCCTGCTGCGAGAATCGATGCTAACAGCGCCAATGACATACGGCGCGGCGCGTGCATACCAATTCGCTCACGGAGCACAAAAACCACGCTGACCAGGCTGGCAGCCCACACCGGTCCATAGAGGAAATCAGCTAGGTTGTAGGCAAACGGTCCCATGGCATCTCGTAAATTCCCAACCAGATAGATCATCGGTGCAACGATAAATGCGACTGCGAATAGAATGGAACTAATTAGTGCAGTATATCTAAGGTTTGCAGATGTTTTCATCATATCTCCTATTATCAGTGCCGATACATATTCTTTGGCAATCCCCATGGCGGTTTCAATGAACAGCCATGGGACAAAGCTGAACCATTTTCCTTCAGTTTGTTTTTCTTGGTAGAGGTCATTGAATGTCTGTGCCATCGAATCGCTGAAGCGCTCCCTGAATTCGCGTGGATACAAGTTCAATAGTTTCTTATAAAGAAAAGCGATCGTTCTTTGTTGATTCATACCGATAGGGTCTTTGGATACAGTTTCCGCTTTTGGGCGATGGTAACGATGCGCTTGTAGCGTTCCAGTTCTGATGCGAGCGCGCGCGCGCCGAGGTCGGTGATGCGATAGTAAATGCGCCGTTCGTCATCCATTTTAGGATCAACCCGTTTATCACTCTCTTCCACCAATCCGGCTTCCAGCATCCGTTTCAATGAACCATAGAGTGTTCCGGCACCCATGCTTACATTTCCTTGCGAGTCGGCTTCGACTTGTTTCATGATGCCGTAGCCATGACGCTCTCCATGGGAGAGTGCCAAAAGGATATGAAAGACCGCTGGTGTCAGAGGTGGAGTGGAAGATACAGAAGTCATAAATACACTATATCCGTTGCGGATATAGTTGTCAAG
>CAZMQE010000154.1:0-4792 GCA_964568115.1 uncultured Anaerolinea sp. | reverse complement strand
GTCCGAAAGACTCGACCCACGGAAATCTACGAGCGTAGCCTGCCGAAGGTAGTCATCACAGAGATCTCGGCGGGCAGGTAACTCTGTGACCATCTGCTGGTCTTTCGCACAATTAGCAGAATCATGTGCGGCACTCGCACCATTGTTTCGCCCGGTCCGTCACCGGGTGGAGGACGGGGACGGCGGACGCAACATCAACTATGGATGTTGACTGTTATATCGATCGCTTATGCAGCGAGGGGCATAGCAGCGTAGGAAGTGTTATTAGCACTTGATTTTTTGCGCGGATTTTACGAGGTCGGCGCCGCTCGGCTCGCATTCCGGAACCAGCCTCTCCCGTCGAAGCCTGTCATCCCCAAGCTTTTGGGATTGTGTCCCGTGTTTCGATAAGCAAAAGTACTTTGCTTATCGAATTAAACTCATTATAGCATACTTGCAAGGCGACCATTTATCTTGCCCTAGAGGCGGCTTTATGCTAGACTGTTACCATATATATTAAGGAATGAGCCGTTATGAGTGAAAAAATATTAATCGTTGACGATGATCTTGATACTTTACGCCTGGTCGGCTTGATGCTGCAACGCCAGGGCTATCAAATCAGCGCGGCGACCAATGGTCAACAGGGCTTGGATAAGGCGTTCGAAGAGGACCCTGATCTGATCCTGCTGGATGTGATGATGCCCGATATGGACGGGTACGAAGTCACACGCCGCTTGCGACAAAATCCGTCCACATCCAATACGCCTATTTTGATGTTTACCGCCAAGACACAGCTGGATGACAAGGTAGCTGGGTTTGAAGTGGGCGTGAACGATTATCTGACAAAACCCACCCATCCCTCTGAACTGCAGGCGCGCGTAAAATCCCTGCTCGCGCGTGTCAGTGAGAAAAAGCCAGTGAGCAATGTCCTCCGCGAAGAAGGTCAGGGATTTGTGATCGGTGTGGTGGCGCCACGCGGCGGCTTGGGCGTGACAACCCTGGCCGTGAATCTGGCGGCTGGCTTGCATAATAAAACCAAAGGCGAAGTCATTGCGGCAGAGATGCTCCCCGGGCAGGGTACCATGGCACTTGAAATGGGTGTCACTGCATCTAAGGGACTGGTAGACCTGTTGAGCATTACCAAGCCCACCGACCTTACACCCAATAAAGTACGCGAGTCGCTTACCCAACATAGCTCGGGATTAAAACTCCTGCTTGCATCGGACCGTCCGCGTGACATGCATCTGATCAGTCAGGTAGCTAACTACGAAACAAGCCTGGCGCTACTGGCTGGACAGGCACGTTTTGTTGTATTGGATCTGGGCGTGGGCATTCAGCCATTTGCTCAAAAGATTCTCCCGTTGTGCAACGAGGTCTTGATCTTATTGGAGGGCGCACCCAACACCATCATCCACACCAAGGCATTGATCGATGACATTACCTCCATGGGCGTTAACAAGAAGAGCGTCAATGTGGTGTTGAATAACCGCATCCGCTCCGACACACAGTTACCATCCAGTCAGGTCCAAGTCAAATTGAACCATGAGATCATTAGCACACTGACCCCGGCTCCCGAATTGTTCGTCCAAGCCACTCGCATGCAAACCCCGGCAATCCTCTGCCAGCCAGACAGCCTCACCGCCCGCCAGGTGAACAAACTTGTGGACTTTATTACTGAACGCGAGGCTTTACCGCGATGAGCTTATCCCCCACAACACAATCTACGCTGGATGATGCGGCTGAGTTATTCCGCAAAGCCAAACGCGTGGTCGTGTTGACGGGGGCGGGCATATCCACTCCATCGGGTATCCCCGATTTCCGCTCGGAGGGTTCAGGCTTATGGTCCCGCGATGAGCCGCTGGAGACCGCGTCACTCAGCACATTTCGTACAACTCCCGAAAGATTCTTCAACTGGTTTCGCCCACTGGCAAGCCAGATCTTCCATGCCCAACCCAACCCGGCACATCTGGCTCTGGCAGAATTCGAGCAAGCCGGACATCAAAATACCATTATCACCCAAAACATCGATGGCTTGCATCAAAAGGCAGGCTCAACTCATGTGGTGGAAATGCATGGCACGCTACGCACACTCACCTGCACCCAATGCTACAAAAAATATACATCCGAAGAATTTTTAAAACCCTTTATTGAAACTGGCACGATCCCGCAATGCCCAAATTGCAATGCGATGTTAAAACCAGATGTAATATTGTTCGGAGAACAGTTACCACAAGCCGCCTGGCAGGAAGCCCAGCGTGCAACACGACAATGTGATTTGATGCTGGTTGCCGGCTCATCCCTGGAGGTTCTCCCCGTGGCAAGCCTGCCGATCCAGGCATTAGACCACGGTGCCCATTTGATCATCATCAATAACACAACGACCTATGTCAATGTGCGCGCCGATATCGTTATTACCGAAAATGTTGCCACCATCATCCCTGAAATCATGAAACGAGCGATCCATGGCTGAGATAAAAACCCGAACCCTTGATAGTTACCTGCGCCTGATCGAGATCTCACGCGACCTGGCTTCCACTCTGGATCTGGATACTTTGCTGGAGGATATCGTCCGCGCTGCGGCGGATATCACCCACGCTGAAGCAGCCTCCATCCTTTTGTATGACGACACCGCGCGTCAACTCTACTTTCAAATTGCCACGAACATCGATGAGCCGACCATGCGCGGACTCGTTGTTCCGCTCGACAGCAGTATCGCTGGCTGGATCGTACTCAACCGCACATCCGTACGCATAGACGATGCGCACAAAGACGAGCGCTATTTCAAAGGCGTCGAACAAACCATCGGTCAATCCACAAAATCCCTGTTGGGTATTCCGTTGATCACCAAGAACAAAATCGTCGGCGTGTTGGAAGTGGTCAATAAAAAAAGAGGTCGCTTCACCGACCCAGACGAATCCATGCTTACGGTGTTGGGCGCACAGGCAGCCGTTGCGATCGAGAATGCGCGTCTCTTCCAACAATCGGACTTGATCGCCGAATTCGTTCACGAATTACGCACACCGCTGGCGTCTTTAAGCACCGCCACCTATCTGCTGTTACGCCCTGAAATGTCCCGCGAACAACGTGACCAGATCGTCAACAATATTCACAATGAAACTTTGAGACTGAACTCACTCGCCTCGTCCTTCCTCGACCTGGCACGCCTGGAATCAGGACGTGTGCAATTCCGCAAGACACGCTTCAGCGCCGCAGACCTGCTCTACGAAGTCCGTGATGTGATGGTGACCAAGGCGCAAGAGACGAACGTCCAGATCCGCGTGGATGTGCCTCACGACATGCCCCTACTGGAAGCCGACCGTGACAAGGTCAAACAGGTTCTACTTAACCTGATGAGCAACGCCATTAAATACAACCGTCCCAACGGCTCGGTGATCATCACCGGCAATTTCACCGATGCTGAAATATCCCTGAACATTCAAGATACCGGATTGGGCATCCCTGAAGATGCTGTGCCCCACTTATTTGAAAAATTCTTCCGCGTGCGGGAACATGAAGGCAAAGCCGCCGGTACTGGTCTGGGACTTTCGATCTGCAAACAGATCGTGCAGGGACACAACGGGCGCATTGAAGTGAAAAGCAAAATGGGTGTAGGCACGGCGTTCAACATCTTTCTCCCCCGCGCCGTCCGCGCTGTGCCACAGACTGACGGGTAATATAAAAACAAGTTTTGAATAAAAAAAATCAGCTCACCAACAAACTGGTGAGCTGATTTTTTTTATTCGTCAATGAACCACCGATCTCTGCCGTTGTTCTTCGCCTTATAGAGCGCGCGATCTGCTCGGCTGAGAAATGCCTGCCAGTCCTCTTTCTGGACTTTGTATTGTGCAATGCCCAGGCTGATCGTAATGGAAAGAGTCTGGTTTCCGACGGGTATGGATAACGAGCGCACCTGTTCGCACAGCCGCTGTGCCTGCTCGGCTGCAGAAGTTAACGTGCTGTGCGGGAGGACGATCAAAAATTCCTCGCCGCCGTAACGTCCGATCGTATCAGGATGCCGAATCTGTTGGCGAAGTTTTCCCGCCAGGCTTCGCAACACATCATCGCCTGCGGCATGACCGTGGGTATCATTAATGTTCTTGAAGAAATCAATATCCAGCATCGAAATGGTCAACGGCGTGCCATAGCGATCAGAGAACGTGACTGCATTTTGCAAGTCCACCATGATCTGGCGCCGGTTGGGGAGGAACGTCAGCGCATCAGTGTGTGAGACTTCGTGTGCCTGTGCTAATACCGCCTGCAGTTCAGTTTCTTTTCTTTCGAGTTTTTGTTTGGTTCTCTGTAACTCTTCAGAGACAACTTCCAGGTCAGAGACAGCATGCGTGGGCTCGGCGACGAATAGAACCCGCCCATCGGGGATGGGGTAGAGGAAGCATGTGTATCCGCTGAGACGATTGCCCTGACCAAGGTCCAGCTCTCCCTGAGTCTGGAGGCGGTCATGCGTCACATTGGAAAGCAAAAGATCGAATACGGTTTTGCTCGAGAGGGAAAGATAGTCCCGCAAAAGACTGGCATCGTGCAAAGCATCTTTGATCGCATCAAAAGCGGGATTCCAGGCAATCAATTTACCGCCCTCGCTTAATAACACCAACAGCGAACGCGTGGATTTGACATAGGCATCCAGCCCATGTTCCGCGAACAAGGCAATGAGTCTGTGGTTTTCTTCGTGATTAACGGGCACCGCGCCTCCCAAATTGACGTTCAAGCATATCCACGGATAAATGGATCATCGTCGGTCGTCCATGCGGACAAGTGCGCGGCGAATCACAGGCTTCAAGATCGGTGAGCAGTGTGC
>CAZMQE010000153.1:3234-7437 GCA_964568115.1 uncultured Anaerolinea sp. | reverse complement strand
CAACCACCTCGCTTCAGATTCTGACCTTTATTTTGCTCGCCATCTCAGGCACGATCATCATCTACAGCCTTTGGATCGTCCTCATTTCTCTCACCTTTTGGTTCACCAAATTCGACAACAACGTCACTATCCTGCAGGCACTCATGGATTCAGGTCGTTACCCCGCTACCGTCTATCCCGCCTGGCTGCGGATCATCGTCACCTTCGTGATTCCCATCGCTGTGGCAACTACGATTCCGCTGCAAGCTCTCCGCGGAGATTTGACTATCAATCAAATCGCGATTTTCCTGATGGTTGCAATTGTCAGCTTCGTTGTTGCTTCACGCGTCTGGAAGGTGGGACTAAAGCAATATAGCGGTGCGAGTAGTTAGGTTTTCTATAACTATCGAGTTACAACATAAAGCCCATAGAGAATCCTGGTTCTCTGTGGGCTTTTTATAATGCTACAATTCAACGCATGCACATCATTCATATTGACGAACACGTAATCATCCTCAACAAACCGGCGGGGCTGCCCGTCCTACCCGATGGCTGGGAAAAAGATTCGGAATATCTTGTTAAGATGCTGGAAGAAAAATACGATAAGATTTTTATCGTCCACCGACTGGACAAGATCACCAGCGGCGTGATGGTCTTTGCGCGCGATGCTGAGACGCATCGTGCGCTCAACATGCAATTCGAGCACCACGAGGCGCAGAAGATTTATCACGCCATCGTGGAGGGAAATCCCAAGTGGGAGGAGAAGATCACGAAGTTCCCGTTGCATGCCAATGTGGGACATAAACATCGCACGATCGTGGATGATAAAAACGGCAAACCGTCCGAGACCAGATTCAAAGTCTTGAAACGGTATCAATCGTCGGCTTTGGTGGAGGCGCAGCCAATGACGGGGCGCACGCATCAGATCAGAGTCCATGCCTCGGCGTTGGGGCATCCGCTGTTGGGCGATGTCCTGTATGGCGCATCAGAAACTGACCTCACGCCCCGCCCTGCTTTGCATGCGCAGTCATTGACCATCGAATTAAATGGACAGCGCGAAACATTTAGCGCGCCGTATCCCGGTGACTTTCGGGCGACACTCGAGCGTTTGAAACGCTAATCGTTGTATGGTATCCTTCGCCCGATGATTCAAAATCTTCCCACGCTTCGCATCCTGCCGCTTGAAAGTTTGATCCTGCACGAAGACCATGATAACCAACGCACCCTGCCGCTGGTGGAAAAATTACGCGCGCAAGGCATTATTCGCAACCCGCCCATCGTGATGCCATTGGTGGATGGCTCGAACCGCTACATGGTTTTGGATGGCGCAAATAGAGTCACATCACTGCAAGAGATGGAGTTTCCGCACATCGTCGCGCAGGTGGTGGAAGCCAGCAACCCGAACGTGAATCTGCAAACCTGGAACCATGTGATCTGGGGCATGCCCACCAAAACGTTGATGAGCGAGCTCCGCGAAGTTAAAGGGTTGGAAGTCATCAAGATCAATACCAGCCGATCATTGGACGCGCCCAAGTATGTGCCGGTGCAGATCCGCCTGCCGGATGGAAAATTTTATATTCTCACCGAATCGCCCAGCGATCTGCCTGCGCATATCGGCACATTGCACAAGATCGTGAATGCCTACAAAACGCGCGCGTCTTTGGACCGTACGAGTCAAACACTGATCGATTCATTCAAACCGATCTATCCCGACCTGACCGGGCTGGTCATCTTTCCCAGCTTCAAGATCAAGACCGTGCTTAAACTTGCCGCCCAACAGATCGTGCTACCCACCGGCATCACACGCTTCACCGTTTCACCGCGCGCCTTACATTTGAATTATCCATTACATGAATTATCAAGCGGTAAACCGCTCGAATATAAAGAAGCCTACCTCAAGAAATGGATCGAGGAACGCGTCAAGAAAAAAGGCGTACGGCTGTATTCAGAAGCTACATTTTTGTTTGATGAATAAAACTAGAAGACAAGTGGACTAATCATGGATTTCTTTTTTGCTGAAGACAACCTCAACCGCATGGTTCCCGAAGAGACGCAGATCATTGGTCTATCGGCTGAGCCTTATCCCGATGGCTATCGCGTGCGTGTCAACGTGCAGATCACGCCATTTCAAAAACGTCCGCACATCGAAGTGACGCTAAAAGATGCCGATGGCGATGAGATCGGTTCGACCACCATCGTGGAACCCATGAGTTGGAAACTTGAATTCACCATGCATATCCGCGGCGAGTTGAACAACCCCTACACACTCGATGCAAAACTTTATTACCCTGATGGACCCAGCACCGAGCCGCAAACATTTTCATTTGATGTGAAGCCGCCTCTTTCTTCATCGGAAACTGATTCTGCTTAACCAAGCTTATCCATGCAAAAAACTTTTCCCCGCCTCTACGTGCTGACAACGATCTTTGTTTTGATCGGGCTGATATTGATCGGCTGTTCGCGCGAGGTCGCAACATTAACTCCCGAACCATCTGCATCCACCGCAACACTCAGTGACCTAACGACCGCAACCGCAGAGTTTATTCCGGTGGTGCCCAAGGACGCCGAGGAGACCATCATCTTCTCCTATGAAGAAGATGGATACGCTCATCTGTTCGCAACCATCCCAAATAAGATGGCGCTTACGCGTCTCACCTCCAACACCTGGGACGATACTTCACCCGCCGCCAGCCCCGATGGCAAGCAGCTCGCCTTCGCATCCAACCGCAACGGCTTCTGGGATCTCTATCTGCTTGATCTAGCCAGCGGCGAAGTCACACAGTTAACCGATACACCCAACTACGAAGGCGCACCATCCTGGTCACCCGACGGCTCGTTCATCGCCTACGAAACGTATATCAACGATAACCTTGAGATCGTGATCGGACCCGCCGACGATCCACTGAACGATGCTGTGCGTCTGTCAAACTCACCCGCAGCAGATTACTCCCCCGCCTGGGCGCCAGGTGGACGTCAAATTGCGTTCATCTCAAATGGCGATGTCATCCTAGCCGATCTGGATAAAACCGAAGACCAACGCTTCACGAATCTGAGCAATACAGAATTGGCAACTGAAACCCATCCGGTATGGTCGCCAGACGGCAAAAAATTGGCATGGGCTTCCGCCTCGCAAAGTGTGGGACGCAACGGTATCTACGCATGGGATGCGACGCGCAACGTCCCTGCTGTATGGATCGGCGATGGTGATTACCCTGCCTGGAACACGCGCGGTGACCAGATCATCACAACGGTCCCAACGCCGAACGAAACCTACATCACCACCTACGCATTGGATGGCACACTCCTGCAAGGATTAATGCCCTTCCCCGCCATGTTACGCGGATTGGCATGGGCGAACCTGATCATGGCTGACCCGCTGCCGAATGCTTTCCAAACCTCCGCACAACTCACCCCTGCCCCGCTCTGGGCGCCACAGGCTGATCCGCTTTCGAGCGGCGTCGCATCCAGATGGTCAGTGGTCGATCTGGAAGGTGTGCAGGCACCGTATCCACAATTGCACGATCTGGTTGATGAAGCTTTTATCGCCTTACGCCAGCGTGTGATCGAAGAAGCCGGTTGGGATGCGCTCGCCAGTTTGGAAAATGCCTTCGTGCCTCTTACAACATCACTTGATCCCGGTTATGAAGAAGACTGGCTATATACGGGCCGCGCCTTTGCCATCAACTCACTCATGACCAATGCCGGTTGGATGCTGGCGGTGCGCGAAGATTTTGGTGCACAAACCTACTGGCGCTTATACATCCGCGCACAATTGCAGGATGGTTCACTCGGTGAGCCCTTGCACAACACACCCTGGGATCTGGGCGCGCGCTATAAACTTGACCCACAGATCTACGAGCAGGGCGGCACCTACAGCGAAGTCCCACCCGGTTATTGGGTGGATGTCACATCGCTCGCCAACCAATACGGCTGGCAGCGTTTGCCCGCGTTACCCAATTGGCGCACGTTCTATCGCGGCGCACGCTTCACAGAATTTGCACTCACCGGCGGCTTGGATTTTTATTCCGCGATGCTTGAGCTATATCCCTCCGATATATTGGTCACACCCACACGCTTATTGCCGCCCACGTTGACGCCCACCCGCACACCGACATCCACGCCTTCACCGATTCCTACCCGTACGCGCAGACCCGCCACGCCTTTGGCATCCCCGACTCCGACTAGAACGCCCACGCCCACAGCCACACCGTCGCCATCTTCCAC
>CAZMQE010000153.1:0-3134 GCA_964568115.1 uncultured Anaerolinea sp. | reverse complement strand
TCCTCGCTGCATGCGCACCCGCATCCCCAAGCGCAGCGGACCAGACTCCAACGGCGGTAATTGCCGGAGAGCCATTGATGCAGTTACCGGCTGAGATCGAAGCGACACCGCGTCCCACGATCCAACCATTTCGATTCTTCCTCCCCACTCCGGGTGCTGAACCGGTTTCGGGATGGCGTCCGCCTCTGTATCCCGTACCGTGGGCTGTTTCGGCTTACGATCACTTTTACTTTGCCCGACCCATCGCCGCGGACAATGTGAACTGGCCCCTGGCTGAATATCGCTATGGCGGCGTATTCTTTGCAGATGTTGTTCACACAGGCGTGGATATTGACGCCGAGATAGGCACACCCATTCTTGCGGCAGGTCCTGGCACGGTGATCTCAGCTGGCTGGGGTTTGTATACCCAGGTACCTGGCAACGAAAGCGACCCGTATGGTCAGGCGGTTGTGATACGGCATGATTTTGGCTATCAGGGAAAGACACTGTATACAGTATATGCTCACATGAGCGAGATCATTGCGCTCGAGGGGCAGCGCGTGCAAACGGGCGATGTGGTTGGTTTGGTCGGCGATACGGGCGCAACTACCGGACCGCATTTGCATTTTGAAGTGCGCACTGGTGAAAATACTTTTTTTACAACCTACAACCCCGAACTGTGGACAGCTCCGCCGCAAGGCTGGGGCATATTGGTCGGGAAGTTGACAGGCGAACATGGCGATACGTTGAATCAGTATCCTGTTGAAGTGCGCCCTTTGCCTGATGAAAAACCAGTCCGCATTGTGGCAACCTATGCAGCCAAAGTCATTAACTCTGATCCCTATTATCAAGAGAATTTGGTGCTCAGCGATCTACCGGCAGGGATCTACAAAGTCCTGATCAGTTATAAGGATAAAGAAATCCAAACCTTTGTAGAGATCTTTCCGGGTCAGGTGACGTACTTCACGTTTACTGATAAAGAGGGATTCAAAGTCATCCCGCCCCCGCCTCCCAAGTTGGATTTTCTGCCGGGAACGGCGACGGTGACAGTAACACCCAAACCGTGATACGACAATAAATTCAATGCTTGTGAAATAATAATTACAGCCGACTCGCTTGAGTCGGCTGTTTGATCCTACATGCATGAAGTAATTACTTTAGTGTTCACTTGTCTTTAGTAGCAAAACACCCGTCGTCAGCCAGCCAGTTCCGAGGATCAGGGCAAACATCAGCACGGACCAGTTCAATCCCCACAGCGAGACTGAATTGAGCAGAAGCACTGTCAGCAAGGCTAAGATGCCGGACGCCAGCGGAATCCAATTCAGGTGCGAAAAGAGCCGGGCTTTGAGATTTGCCAGTCCTAAAATGATCAACGCGATCATCTGACTGAGTAGACCAAAAATGAGAGCGAACCAGGCGTTGTCCACGCCAAACCACTCTCCGAAAATAAAGCTCCCCGCCAGGATAACGAGTCCCAAGCCAATGACGATCAGGGCAAAACGGGTGGTCTTGGTATTTCGCGCAAGGAACCACATACCCATCATACAAGCCATCAAACACCAAAGTGCCAGCAAGACCAACCAAATATTATTCGTGGAATAGAATTCGTTCAACCAGAAAGTGGTCGTCCATAGAATGCCACCCAAGATTCCTGCCACTCCACCCAAGCGGATCATCGCATCCTTTTGGGAATTTCCAAATGCTTTGAATGTTGGCAGAATCAAGATGGTCAAAATTAAAACCAGCCAGCGGATGAGCAGCGGTGGGCGCGTATCTGGTAGAGGTACAGGGATGCGATTCGAATAATCATTACAAAGCTGCGGATGATCTGGCGAACAGTATTCAAACTGTCCATTCACCAGGGTGACCAGGGTGTGAACACTTTTCAATGCCTCTACTTCGACGGTCAACGGGTTTTCGGAGAGAATGATCAGATCGGCATATTTGCCCGGCGCGAGACTCCCAACTTCATTTTCACGGAACAAGGCATACGCCGATTGGATGGTCATGATGGAAAGCGCTTCTTCGACCAGCAGTGTATCGTCTCTCAGCCATGCGCCGGGCTGACAAGTGTAATAAGACTGGACATCCCGGCGGGTGACAAATCCATAAACATGGATGAACGGGCTCATCGACCAAAACGGATAATCCGAATGCCAGGCTATTTTCATATCCGGGTTGGTATCACGCAAAGCCCGCCAGGGCCATTCCCACTCACGATAATCTTCCGGCAGGGGCGAACCAAAAGGCTGACAACTATGATACTGACCGGGGATGACTGCCACGATATCCAGTTCACCGAAACGTTTGACCATGTCAGGAGTCAGAACGCTGATATGTTCCATGCGATGACGAGGTTTGTTGGGTTGACCATCCAACGCAAAAGCGATCGCATTTTGAGCCTGGTCAACGGCGCGGTCTCCGATGGCATGGATCGCAACCTGATAACCTTGTGCCTGCGCTTCAGAGACAATCTCATTCAATTCGGTTTGCGTCAGCCACAGGTCGCCGAGTCCGTCCCCATTTTTCACTTCAAAACTAAGCGCGGGACGTCCGCATGAACCGCCATCGGTGAATATCTTGATGCCGTTCACGCGCAGCATTTCACCGGGCACGCGGCTGGGAGGATAGTCGGAGTACCAATCCCCGAATACCTGTCCGCATGGGTCGTTATAGACCAGATATAAACTGGTGCGCAGTCGTAGAAAACCCGCCTCGTCAAATTTTTGGATTTCCTTTAGAAATTGTTGATCCACATATAGATCCCCGATGGTGGTTATTCCTCTTCGAAGTGCCATGTCCTGCGCTTCGTCCAGACTCATGTCCATGGAACGCGCATCGTTCAGCACGTGCGTATGCGCATCCACAAACCCGGGCATGAGCGTGCGCCCCTCCAGATCAATGACTACTGTATTCTCTGTACGCAAGGAAAGAATTTCAGCGTCTTCTCCAACCGCTACGATCTTTCCGCCTTCAACAGCAATTGCCTGCGCCTGTGGATTTTCAGACTCCATGGTCAGAATGACACCATTAAAAAAGATAATGGGCTGGTCCTGCGGAGTGACCGGTTGACCAGCCTGCGCAGGCGCACAAGCAGAGAGGCTACTCAACAGGAAAACAAAAACGAAAAAACAACCATAGCTCTTTTTCATACC
>CAZMQE010000152.1:0-7478 GCA_964568115.1 uncultured Anaerolinea sp. | reverse complement strand
ATTACCAATGGCATCAATAGCAACACAGATACCGGCGATGGGCGGCTGGCTGAATTTGAAGCCGCTTCAGTGGCAATAACACAACTAACCGTGAACTTCAACAAGGATGTGGACAATCCTGCCGGCAATACCCTCACCGATGATGTTACCAACTCTGCCAATTACATCCTCGTCGCAGATAACGGTGATGGCATCCAGACTTCATCATGCAATGTTGGCGTCACAGGAGGCGACCTTGTCATCCCTGTCAACACAGCAGCATATAACAACAATGGTGGTAGTGGTCCATTTGTGGCTACGATGAGCGTCAACGGCGGTAGTGCACTTCCAATTGGAACTTATCGCCTCATTGTGTGTGGTACAACTTCGATAGTTGACCTCACCGGCACCCCCCTAGCTGGTAATGGATTGGCATCAGGCACTGATTTCATTCGTAACTTCTCAGTGACGAATATCGCGCCCACAGCAACCGCTAAGGCCATCCCTGATACCGGCTTCCCGCAAAATAAAGTGACTGTACTGCCCATTCAACCTGCGGACAAAGCCTACGCATCCACCGACCTTTGGCTTGAGATTCCAAAACTGGGAGTCAAAATGTCCATTGTGGGTGTCCCTCAAACCAAAGCAGGCTGGGATGTGACCTGGCTGGATAAAAATGCCGGCTGGCTCAACGGTTCCGCCTTCCCAACCTGGCAGGGCAACTCTGTCATTACAGCTCATGTTTGGGATGCCCTCAACAGACCTGGTCCTTTCGCAGGTTTGAAGGAACTTAAGTATGGCGACCAGATCAAGATCCATGCATTTGGACAGGTCTTCACGTATGAACTACGTGAAAGCACGGTCATCGCTCCCACAAATACAGCAGCCATGTTAAAGCATGAAGAGAAATCCTGGCTCACGCTCATTACCTGCGAAGACTACAAGGAACTCACGCAAAAATATCCCTATCGCAGAATGGTGCGTGCCGTGTTGGTGAGCGTAACAGCAGAAAAGTAATTCCAAATTCAAACAACCAAAAAGAGTCTCCGCACGGAGACTCTTTTTGGTTTAGTCTTGTTATCGCCTGGTCAAGGTTTATTGAAAACCGAAACAGACTAAGGCTTAGAAAGCGGCGTCAATTCAACACCTCGATATTCGGTTGCAACGGTATGCGGTCGATCAAGTCGGCAAAATCCGCATCGGTGACTTCGGATTGAGGCTTATCCATCAGGGCAAGCAGGGTTGCTTCCATTACGTTCGTCCCAAAACTGCGACCTTCCAGCCGCGGCGTGACGGTGACAAGAATATGCAAATTGCGCTTCTTCAACTCTTCAACGTTCTTGGCGGTGGTGGTGTTGGTGACAACGATCTTACCGGTAAGATCATCGGGCATATATTGGCGGATCTGAATAAAATCGCCGCCCAGTACCTGTGCCTGTTGATAATACTTATCCCATTTTTGTTGAGGCGGCTTGTCCTGCTCGGCACCGAGAGCATAAAACCAGGTAAAAGGCAGCCTCGTGATTACAGGCAGCAGTGTCGCCGCAATAACACGTACCGTGGAAAGTTTCTTCACGGGGAACGGCAGACCCAGCGCAAACATGAGGTCACCAATTGTCAGATCAAGACCCGCATCCACCATTGCTTCACCCATGCCATAGCGATCAACCGCCGTCGTGAGTAAAGCTGGCATGCCTTTAAGGGTTTTGTTCTCTTTTTCGTTCAAGTGTTTTTCAAGAGCTTGAAAAGCGCGTCGTTCCAGCAAGCCCTTCACACCGTTGCCATCCCCCACTTTACTGATCTTGATCGCTTTGCGAATACGACTCACATCTTTGAAATAATATTTCTTCTTGCCCACCCGCAGGTAGAACTCCACGCCACCTACACCGAAGGCATCCACTTTGCCATCCATGTCGATATAGCGCTGAACAGCTTTTTCAAAATCACCGTCGGTCCCCTGGCGGGAGAGTTCGCACTCCTGGCCCAGAAAGACATGTTTTGTAGTGTGATCACGCGAGGATGATCCTACACTAATGGATAGTATTTTTTTCATAAGTCCTCCAATGGGTTAACACAGGATTTTTCAAAGCGTGACGAATTAGCGCTGATTCGTATTTAACGGCATACCCCGCGTTCGCACGCGGGGCAGCCTTTAGACCAACTCAGAGGGAGGAGAGAGTTTTTATAAAGCAGGCGTTGTAACAACGCACGCTTGTTATACAGGTTTTACATCAGGGTTCGTAAAACAATAAGCACAAACCAGTTTATCAACTTTATTGCACTCCATTGCCTTCGAACAGCGATGGGCGATCACATGCGGTGGTTGATCAGGGATCTGATCAGCAGGCAATACCACTTGCACTTCCAGTGAAACATCCTGCCCCACATGCTCACAATAGCGGACCTTGCTAACTTGCCACTTTTTCTGAGCCATTCGACACCTCCAGTGTACAAGTGCCATTGTAGGACATATTAAAAACGCCTGCCAGTGACAGGCGTCATATATATTGATGTCACAAATCACATATTCAGGACTACTTTTATCTATTTGCGAACCATTTGATAGACCTTACCATCATCGCTTAATAAATAGATTTCGCCGTTTTGATCCTGCCCAAAGGATGTGATCAAGATGGGCGCTTCAAACAGCAATTGAACCTGCCACTGTTCCCCAGACTTGATCAACCCCCAAACATGACCGGTGCAATAATCGCCGTAGAGATAAATGCCATTCCACTCGGGCATGGACCCGCGGTAGACATATCCGCCTGTGACGGCGCATCCGCCTTCGGCATGGCTATATTCAGCAACCGGGGCAACAAAATCGCCTGTGGCTCCATTCGAGTCATAATCATGGTTGCCTTCGTAATAATCCCAGCCAAAGTTCAAACCGCCCTGCGAACCGGCAGGGATATGATCGATCTCTTCCCAGTCACCCTGCCCCACATCGGCGATATAGAGGTCACCAGTTTGTTTATCGAAGGAGATTCGCCAGGGATTGCGAAGTCCATATGCCCAGATCTCGTTTCCAAATGGATTATCAGATGGAATGGCATATGGTTCGGCTGAATCAACATCGAGTCGCAAAATCTTTCCCAACAAGGTATCTAGCGATTGCCCATTCCCAAACGGATCGCCCGCCGCGCCACCATCACCGAGACCGGCGTAGAGGTAACCATCTGGTCCGAATGCCAGGGAGCCGCCATTGTGGTTCGGAAAGGGCTGCTTGATTTTCAACAGGTTCAATTCGGTGTTAGATGCGGCACGGTCACCATCTGCCTGAAAGCGCGAAATGAATGTATCGCCGCCTTTACCGGTGTAGTTAACGAAAAAATATCCGTTTTGTGAAAAGTTGGGATGAAAGGCAAACCCGAGCAACCCCATTTCATTGCTATCATCATTTACGCGATCAGTGATATCAAGAAAAGGATCGGGGGATAGCTGTCCGTTTTCGATGATACGGATGCGGCCCAGTTTTTCGATGATGAATAAGCGCCCTGAACTGTCAGCTTGTAAGTCTGTTGGGCGTTGGAGAGGCACATCGATCACGGGCTGCCATGTATAGGCGTTTGGGTTGGGGAATGTGGTTACATTCGGCGTGGAAAGAATCTGCGTGGGGCTGGCAGTATTAGGAGGTGTTGTCAGCGATGTGCCAGATTGGGTAGCAGATGCAGGTATCGGCGTAGCTGGAAGCGGAACGTTGCATCCGCTGCAGATAAGCACAGCTACCAATATAATGATGAATCTTTTCATCATTATTTATCATTGATATCGGTCGACTCAGCATCCACCACTTCGTCCGGGTCATCATCCAGATTACTTGAAAGCTCAGCCGCGTGTTCTTTCACAACATTAGGCGGGCAAAGTTCAACAAAGAGAGTGGAGCCGATCCACAGAATCGCAGCATCATCCAGCACACCGATCATTGGGATCGGAATAGCATCAAAGGGCCAGATGAGATAAGCCAGCGATGCCAGCGGTAACAATTTAACAAAACCGCTTACACGCCGATCACCCATCAACTTTCCGATCAGTTTAAGCCGCGTGACAAAATCGCGCAACATACCACCCTGCGGGGGAACCATTAACTTTCCGGGCTTTTTATCAGTCATGTTAATCTCCTAGTTCAAGAAAGTGACGTATTCTTGTATAACACATTATAAAACACATATACACTTTATCATTTGTGCCGTATCAATACTTACGAAATACTAATACGAGAGTAGCAGACGATATCAGCCAATATTCACGGACAAATTAATCAACGGGGTACAATATCCACATGCCGTATCTGATCGATGGACACAACCTGATCCCCAAATTGGGCTTGCGCCTCGATTCCATGGATGATGAAATGGAATTGATCGCCATTCTGCAGGAATATTGCAGAATAGAGCGCAAGCAGGTGGAAGTCTATTTTGATGGAGCGCCAACACAGCAAGCGGGCATTCGCAAACACGGCAGCGTGACCGCGCATTTTGTCCCACTAAAATCCACAGCAGATAATGCCATTCGCCAGCGTTTGAAAACCATGGGCAAAAGCGCCAGGAATTGGAGTGTTGTTTCCTCCGATCATCGCGTGCAATTGGAAGCGCGTGAAGCCCGAGCAGAGATCATCTCATCGGATGTGTTTGCCAGCACGCTCAAACAGGCGCGCAACTCCGCCCCAAAACCCACAGATAATCGCAAACTCTCCAGCCAGGAAGTGGACGATTGGTTAAAACTATTTGAGCAAAGAAGGCATAAATAATAATTTTTTTATGGCAAGACCTTTGGGGGATAAAAACAAGATAAAGAAGGTCAAATTTCTAATCTTTTTTTAATGTTATAAATTTTATTCCAGAGTATATTGAACTCACTGGCACCTGCCCTCCCCTTTATTGGTATTAGGTGTCTTGTCCACCGCCTTGTTCAACATGTCCCCCCCATGCTGAAAAGGCGGTGGACTTTTTTAATTTCAAAGATCGAGAGATTTAAAAACATTTTTGGTCTTTGCGTGGGGATATAATGCACACATGACCACTGCTTACACCTTCGTCCCCTCACCGAGTCATCTGTATCCCGATCACCCTGAACGACCAGCACGCTTGGATATTTTGCAGCCGCGGCTCAAAGATTACGATGCAGAGTTAGTGGATGTAAAGCCCGCTTCGCGCGAAGAGATCAGTCTGATCCATCATCCCAAGCTTGTTGCCAAGCTGGAAACGATCTGTCGTGAAGAAGCACCCGGCATCATTGACTACGCCCCCACCTACGTCACATCAACATCCTTCGACGACGCTCTGCTCGCGGCAGGCGGAGTCGTCACCTGCACACGCGCGGTGATGAATGGTGATGCACAGAATGCCTTTGCCATTGTGCGTCCACCGGGGCATCATGCGGAGCCCGATCGCGCAATGGGATTTTGCATCTTCAACAACATTGCAGTTGGTGCGCGTGTGGCACTGCAAGAAGGCATGGAACGCGTGCTGATCATTGACTATGATGCGCATCACGGCAATGGGACGCAAGCCGCGTTTCTCAACGAAGACCGAGTCGGATTCTTATCCGCGCATCAATGGGGCATTTATCCCGGCACGGGTTGGACCGAGGATGCACCCCACGCAAAGAAGCGAATTGTCAATGTGCCGTTACCTGCGTATGCTGGGGACAACGCGTATGAGCAGGTTGCCGATCGAATTTTCAAACCGTTCGTCGAATCGTTCAAACCGCAGATGATCTTCATCTCCGTGGGTTTTGATGCGCATTGGAATGATCCCATCACCACGCTTGGATTATCTACCAACGGTTATTTCACGCTGGCGCAGAAAGTTGTGGCGCTTGCGGATGAATATTGTGATGGCAAGATCGTTTTTGTACTCGAGGGCGGTTATGACCCAATGAACGTGGCTAACGGGGCGGGAACGGTCTTCGACGCATTGAGCAGGCGCGGGCTGAGGCATGAGGCGCACGATCCAAATCCACATAAAGAACCGGATTGCGAATCCCGTATGGAAGAGGTACGAAAGTGGCATGGGTTTTCGTAAGGCATCTTTTATAATTGCTCTATTCAATCATTAAGGAGAAATCATGGGACGCAGACGAACGCTTGGTTATGTTGAAAACGAATGGACTTGCCCGAATTGCAGCACGCGCAACAAAGGCAGTGTAAAAACCTGCGAGAATTGCGGCGCACCGCAACCCGAGAATGTTCAGTTCGAACTTGCTGCTGAACAAAAAATTGTGGCGGATGCAGAAAAGGTCAAAGCCGCGCAAGCGGGCGCAGACATCCACTGCGGATTCTGTGGCGCGCGTAACCCAGCCACCGCCGAGACGTGTTCCCAATGCGGCGGAGATTTGAAGGAAGGCAAGGCGCGCGAAGCCGGGCGAGTAATGCAGGCACCTGCTGCGCAACCGAAAGTGGTCAAATGCGCTAACTGCGGAACTGAGAATGCGAGCAGTAATTCTGTTTGTTCGAATTGCGGATCGCCCATGGCGCGCGTTGCTTCAGCACCGGCTTCTGTGACACCGCCAGTAACAAAAGGCGGCTTTACGCCTGCCGCGCCGTTGACCGGCAAAAAGACCAACAACAAGAGAAATCTATTGGTTATCGGCGGGATCCTGGCGTGCCTGGCTGTGGTCTGTGTGACCGTGCTGGCTTTGTTTGTTTTCCCGACATCATCTGTGCAAGGCACGGTGACCGACATCCGCTGGCAAACCAATGTGCCCGTGCAGGAAGTGCGCGCAGTGGACCACAACAACGAGCAGGGCAATCCGCCATCAGATGCGTATGACGTTTCCTGTCGTGATGAAAGCAAAGATGTCTGCGAACAGAAAACCATTGATAAAGGCAATGGCTATTCAGAAGTTGTTGAAGAATGCCATACTGAGACTCAAAAATATTGTTCCTATACAGTGGATGAATGGCAAACCATTCAAACCTATACGCTCGAAGGCAATGACCTGCAACCGATCTACGATACTCCCAGCCTGGCTAGTGACCAGCGCATTGGCGATAAGACAGAGGAACTGACCGTCACCTTCTCGACAAATAAAGGTGATAAAACCTACTCCCCCAACACCGTCACTGAATTCCAACAATTCGATATCGGCACTACCTGGACGCTGAAAATGAATCTGGTGGGCGGCGTAGTAGGCGTTGAATAACATGGAACTTCAACCGCTACACACCAAGATCGATAAATCCATGCAATCAGCACTGGGGACGATCGTCCTCGAAGCCTCCAGCGGATTTCCACGCGGCGATTCGAATCTATACTGCGTTTCTCCGAACGGAAAGATCGTCTGGAAGGCAGAAAAACCCGATATCAGCACCTTGTTTTCACGCGTGCGTCTCAACGAAGATGGCGATACGATCTCTGCCTACACCATTGGTGGTCATGCCTGTGAGTTGGGATTACGAACGGGGAAATTGATCAGTCACACTGTTATCAAATAGTATTTAAACACGAAGGACACCAAGTACACAAAGGGAAATTCTTTTGTCTTAAACCTTAGTG
>CAZMQE010000151.1:0-7498 GCA_964568115.1 uncultured Anaerolinea sp. | reverse complement strand
GCGGTCGAAGTGCGTTGCGGCTTGATCGAGATCGTGCGTGGCGACCATGACGGTCACCCGTTCTTGTTTGAGGCGATCCAGTAAATTGAGAATGCCTTCTTGCGAGGGTGTGTCCAGACCGGTGAGCGGCTCGTCCATCAACATTAGTTCAGCTTCCTGTGCCAGCGCGCGCGCGATGAACATGCGTTGTTGTTGTCCGCCAGAAAGTTGATTGATCTGCCGCGAAGCCAGGTTACTCAGTTCCACCGTTTCGAGGGCGTGGTTGACAAAGTCCCAATCTTTTTTATGGGGCCAGTTGAACGGACCGAGCTTGGCAGAGCGCCCCATCATCACCACATCTGCCACGCTGACGGGGAAAGTCCAATCCACTTGATTGCGTTGGGGAATATAGCCGATGCAAACATGCCCGCCGGGACGCGAGCCGTAGATGTTCACCTCGCCGCTTTGGGGTTGTAGCACGCCCGCAACCACTTTGAAGAGGGTGCTTTTGCCTGCGCCGTTCGGTCCAACGACAGCCACGCGTTCGCCTTCGTGCAAGTGAAAGGTGATGTCTTCCAGCGCCATGCGTCCGTTGTAACGCACGTTGAGATTCGAAACATCCAGAATCGGTTGGTTGGGTTTGTGATGGGTGTGTGGGTACATGGTATCGTCCTGTCATTGCGAGCGCAAGTTGCGAAGCAATCCCCTGTCGAATGGGAGATTGCTTCGTCGGGAAGAGCACCCTCCTCGCAACGACATCGTTATTTCAATGCATTCACGATCTGTGTGACGTTGTTCTTCATCATATCAATATAAGTTGCGGCGGGTGCACCGTCGGTCAGTGATTCCAGATGCAGATCCGTGACAACTCTTACGCCGGTCTCATCCGCGATCTGTTGGGCAAAGGTGGTGTTGTCGGCGGCATCCAAAAAGATGGCGGGTGCGCCAGAAGCTTTGATCTGGTCGATCAGCGCCGCCATTTGTTGTGCGGAGGGCGAGGCATCAGAGCTGAAGCTTTCGATCACAGTGCCCGCGATCGTAAAACCATACCGCGCTGCGAAATATCCAAAGGCTTCATGGTTGGTCACCAGCAAACGTTTTTCAGCGGGAATTTGATTGACCTGCTCAACGATCCACGCATCCAAACTTTTCAACTCGGTAACATACGCCTCGGCATTCGCTTGATACACTGCCGCGCCTTCTGGATCAAAATGCGTGAGCGCTTCACGGATATTTTCCACGTACACGATGACATTGTTCGGGTCCAACCATATGTGCGGATCAACGCTGCCCGCCTCCTCTCTTGGAGTTATGCCTGCGGAGGCATCGACGACTTCTCGCTCGCCCCCGGCATTTTCCAGGATCGGTTCCAGAAAGTGTTCATAGTCCGCGCCGTTGATGATGAGCACTTTGCTTTGCGTGATGTTGGTCACATCTTGCGGGGTAGGTTGATAGGAATGTGGGTCAGCTCCGAGCGGCAACAGCGTGGCAACGGTCTGACGGTCACCGGCAATGTTGCGGGTGATATCTGCTAGAAAAGACGTCGACGTCAGAATAACGGGAGCAACTGTCCCTGCGGGGGAAGCGGGTTTTCCTCCACAAGCGGTAATGGCAAGTGTGAGGATGGTCAAAATAATGATGAAACGATGCACGTTCCTTAACTCCTAAAATTTATTGACAAGCCTGGCATAGCCCAAACAATTGCAGCCAGTGTTCGTTGATCTTGTAGCCGGTCTTTTTTGAAATGGACTTGATGAGGGTATCGAGATCATCGCCTTCAAAGAACAGCACCTGCCCGCAGTTTTGACAGAGTAAGAGATGTTCATGGTTTTGACTCGCGGCGATGAAAGCCTGACACCCCTGCGGCTGGTGCACGCGCTGGATGATGTGGAGTTCCTCCAGTTTTTCGAGCGTACGATAAACCGAGACCAAGCCGAGCGCGCGATATTTTTTACGCGCCATGTCAAAGACTTCCACCGGGGTGAGCGCACGTGTGGATTTTTGAACGGCTTCAACCACTGCGCGGCGCGCAGCGGTGAGGCGATAGCCGTTTTCTTGCAAGTGGGTGAGCCAGAGTTCAGTGGTCATAGTGGTTGGTTTTCTTTTTGATATTGAAAATCATTTTCAATAAGTGTACGGCAAAAAGAGCAGGGCGTCAATGGATGTTCCGCCCTGCTGATTTGTTTAATTACGCCAGGCTAGTGTGTGATACACCACCGAAGCTGTGAGCAGCAAAGCCACCGCGATGCCGGTGAGCTTGGACACCGGTTTGCGTTGCTCTTCAGGTTTATGAAGTTGCTCAGCACTTAGCTTTGCGCCCACTGCGGCAGTGGCGGGGATGGCGGCACAGAACATACACATGGGAGACTCCTTAGGCTTTATCCAAGTCGGCGCTTTCAGTGGAGAGCACTTCCCGCTTGAGCAGGAAATATGCGCCTGATGGAAGCACCTCAGCGTTTCTGGAGAGTGATGCGCGCCCGCTGACCGGGGTGACGTGCACAACTTCCCAGCCTTCGAGTCCGTGGTGATCGAGCGCAGGCACATCGAAGCCCTTGCTCATTGGATCGATGTTCATGAGTGCTTCGGCTGGAAGGTAGACCATTTTGTAACGGAAAACCTTACCGCCTTTTTGTAAACGCTTCTTTGCAGATTCGAGGTGCGTGCGGTGTTCGCTGGCTTGCTCATCTTCGATCTGGCGCCGCATTTTGGCAAGCTCGGGCGCATCGAGAATTTCTTTTGCCACTTCGAGGATCTCCTCGTCGTCGCTGAGGGTGGCGGTGAGAATAAATTCGTAACCGCGCCGGTCACCGAGTTTGACGAGACCTTCGGCGGCATCGAGCTGGTTTATCCATTCTTCATCTTCAGACATGATTTCATAGAGGGATTCGATATCGCGCATGGCGACGAGGTCATTGATCTGGGAACTCATTTTTCCTCCAAGTCAAATTTATTTTTGGTATTGTATCACTTTGAAAACCTGGGGTCGGGTGGCAATTTGCCAAGTTGTGATGTGTGTTCGTTGAATTATGAGTTATGATTCAATGTGGAAATCAGTTGTCAATGGAAATGTTCAGAAAATTATCCAGCCAGATCTTGATCGACCTGCGTGAGCTCGAGGGCGACTATCGGGTCTTTAATTTGCAGATCGATAAAGCGCAAAGTGTTCTGGGGATGATCATTGCAGGTGTCGGTATCTTTAGCATGCTGTGGATGGACCGGTTGCTTTTTACCGGCAGCCCGGGTTTGATCAGCGGCATGTTGATCGCACGCAGTTGTTATGTTCTGATTACCGCGCTGTTTATTTATGCTGTTGGGCAAACCAATCGGGTTCGGATCTTCGATCGACTCATTCTGGGCTGGCTATCTCTGACCGTTCTGTTCATGTTGATCTTTAACTTTATCCGCCCCGTGAGTTACCAATCCACGGCTTTTGATGCCATTGTCATTTTTTCAATTTATGCACTTTCGCCGCTCCAATTACGTCAAAACATATTATTAGTGCTTGGCTATACAACAGGTACACTGCTGATCAATTACTTTTTCAAACTGGGAGTTGACCCGCTCACGTTGAACGTGGCGGTTTCAGCGCAAGTGATCGTGCATGTGTTGGGGCTGGGTTCTGCTTTGCAGATGCAATCCTATCGCCGTAAATCCTTCAAAGCGTATATTGATGAGCGGGATGCCAAAGAGATGGTGGCTTACCTGGCGAATATCGATCCGTTGACGAAGAGTCTCACTCGGCGGCATTTTTTCAATATCGCTGAAAGCGAGTTCATGCGTTTTTCACGGTATCGCAGACCGCTCTCTGTTCTGGTGATCGATGCCGATAGTTTCAAGGAGATCAATGACGCGCATGGACATCACGCCGGGGATATTGTTTTGCGCAGCCTTTCGCTGGTGGCGCTGGAACAAAAACGCGCACAGGATACCTTTGGCAGACTGGGTGGTGAGGAGTTCGGGTTGATCCTGCCGGAGACTTCACTCGCACAGGCAAAAATTGTGGCAGACCGCATTCAAAGTGTGTGGGAGAAAACCCCCTCCAATCTGGATGGTATGCTGATCCGTTCGACGGTCAGTGTAGGTGTGGCAGAGGCGCAAGCTGAAGATAAAACTTTTGACGATGTGTTGCGGCGTGCTGATCTTAGGATGTATAAAGCCAAAGAGCAGGGGCGCAACCAGGTTGTGTCGGAATAAAACACAAACACCCTCTGTAAAAGAGGGTGTTTGTGTTTTATTTGTAGCAGTACTGCTTATTTGCCGCCGCTTTGCAGAATGATGTAGATCACCAACCCAACAACGAGCAAAATGGTGATCTGCACACCCGGGCGCATCAATGCCGAACGGCGACGGTGTTCGGTGTTGTTACGGCGCGGACGACGGCGGTAATCTCGATCTCTATTTCTTCTATACATGCTTGCCTCTTTGTAAAAAATTAAAATGATTGGAGTGCGGTTTCAAGATCTGTATACACTTTGAAGAACAGTTTTAACCCGGCTTTCTTAAGCGCTTCATCCACATCGGGTTGGGGGTTGAGCAGTTTCACGAATTTGCGCGCATTACTGTTGTGGGTGAAATCCGGGCGGGAGTCATCGTCATCCACTTGTTGGGGGACGCCGCTATAGACGAGGGCGATCTTATGCAAGCCGACCAGCCCGGCACTGCTTACGGTGGTCACTTCACTCAAGTCAATAATGAGATAACGCGCCGGATTACCAAACAACTCCTGCGCCTTGTTGACGACCTCCATGTAGCTGGCGGCGCTGATCTCGCCCTTAAGTTTCATAATGGCAATGGGTTGTTCTGCCTGGTGAATAGTGACTGTGATTTCCATATCTAGACTCCTCTCGTGGGCAAATCTTAGCGGAAGTTGAACTCTTCGTAATGGATGTGGGCTGCGGGCAACCCGAGCGCGAGGAATTTTTGCTCGAAAGCCAGCACCATGGGGAGCGGTCCGCACATATAAATATGCTGGCCTGTGACCGAACCGCCTGCAGCCTTTAATATATCATCAATAGTCAACGAGCCGTCTGTTGCCGAATAACGGATGTGTACTTTCAAACGCGGATTCGTCTTGGCACCCGCTTCAAGCTCATCCACGAACAGGGCTTCCTCTTTGTGACGCACCGTATAGTAAAGGTCGATATCGTGATTCAAATGACCATCCATGGCGCGGATAAACGAAAGGAATGGGGTTAAGCCAATGCCGCCTGCGATCCAGATCTGCTTTTGTCCGCCGGTCTTGTAATCGAATAAGCCATAGGCGCCATCTACGATGGCATCCATGCCGGGTTTGAGATCGGTGAATAAGGCTCGGGTGAAGTCTCCGCTGGCTTTGACGGTAACCCGCAAAACGTCCTCATGCGGCGCGCTGGAGATGGTGAAAGGATGAGATTCGTTCAACGTCCGCGTGTTGGGGAAACGTACGAAGAGAAATTGTCCCGCGCGTTGTTGGGGGATGGATTCTTTTTTAGCGCGCAAGGTCACTTCGGTGGTGGCAGCGTTGGGATGCTTCACAGCTTCCACGCTATAGGGTACATACTTTTTGAAGAAGCGACCAAATACTTCCGTGTAGAGATACGAAACCGTACCGATGATGAAAAAGATCTGCACAAAGTTGATGGCGATGAAGGCGTTGAGTGGGTGCGCGATCAGGAAGGGATGAATATAGGCGATGATAAAAAAGATGCCGATATATTTTTTGAGATTCTTCCAACCTTCGTATGTGCCGCCGGTTAGCTTGTTCAAAAACGCGATGCGCGGTGCAAGGCTGACCAGCACAGTGGCAACAATGCCCGTGAATGCAACGACCGCCAGATAATTGCCGAGCACCCATTGGGCTGAGATGGGCACGGTGAGCACGTGAACAAAGATCAACAGGAAGGCAGTCGTGGCGACCCGGCGATGCGTGACATACATTTTGTCCAAGCCGCCGAAATATTTTTCAGCCCACTTCGGTCGCGTGGAAAGGAAGAGCGCCGCAGCCATCAGCACGATGTTGATCGAGCCAATGATCTCGCCCGCATATTGGCGCGTGAAGTTCGCGCGTCCGTCGTTTTCAGGTGGAAATGCAAGCCACACAACCACAGTCAATAAAACACATGTAATGATGAATAGATTACCAATATTTCGTCGCATGATTTCTCCAGATGTAGTACATACACTCTGCCCGCTTAAATCAAAAAGCGATATGACCGATCGCCATATCGCTTCTCTTTAAAAAGATTTTACCGCTTCATCGAAATCAGAAAAGATCTTGAATACCGCGCTGAACCCAACCATCTCAAGCACGCTGAGCACTTCAGGACGCGGGTTGAGCAGTTTCATGTGTTCCTGTATTCCAGCTTCCTTCGAACGACCCATGGAACGATAAGCAGACCAGCCTTCGTCGGTATCGGGGAGTTCCTCGCCCTTTGCCAGCAACGCTACGCTATGCAATGCCACCAACCCCGCACTGCTGATGTACGTCAGGTCAGACATGTCCAATAGAAAATCATGCCAGCCCGCCTTGTATGACTCGCGGGCTTTATTGATCAGGTCTTGATAGGTCTGACCATCCAGTTGTCCCTCGAGCTTAACAACTGTCACCGGCACCTTCCCTTGCACTTGCGAAATGGAAATATTCATAAGCCGCTCCTCTCCAAGCTATAGGTTTAATCAATTATAAGCCTGCTTTGCGATTTAACCGCGCCAGGCGGTGTTCGATCTCTGTCTCCCAAAACTTGCGCATGTAGGCAGGCAGGTTAATTTTCTCTACCTGTTGCAAAGCGGACTTTGTCCACTTCAATGCGGACTTCACATCGCGTTCCTTGTGTTCATAATGTTTTGCAAGTTCGATGAACGCATACAGATGACCACGCTCCGCCGCGCGCTCCCACAAGCGGATGGCTTCGTTAATATCACCGCGCTTCTTTTGCAGGATGGACAAACGCTTCACTGCCAAGCCGAAATCTGCTTCGTTTAACTCAGACTCTAGTCCACGCTCGAACAGACGTGCCGCCTCATCCCAGTGACCGAGGTCTTCAAAAAGTTTTCCCAATGCAATGAAATCCAATCCGTGCTGCACTTTGCCATCGAATGGATTTTCGAGCATATCGTTCATGTGTGCGAGCAGAGCCGCCATTGCCACTACATCCATGGCGTTGTGGTAGAACACGCCGCCGAGCGGACGCGCATCCCCTGTTCGTAAATAATCGAAATACAACCAGGGGATCTCATAACCGGGCACTTCTTCGCTTGAGCGTTTGAGTCCCAGCACATGTTCTTCAAGATATTTCAACGCGCGCGATTCAAGCCGGTCACGCCAGAGTCGGCGGGCGAGGGGCAGCAGATCGAGATGCGAATACTCTTGATAGGGAATCGGGATTTGATGCAGACGATAGCGTGTGGAAAGCAGCGGCGCGTCAAACGACTTGCCATTGAAGGTGACCAGTGATTTGCAGGGCGCTATAAATTTTGCAATGCCTTCGAGTAATGCCGGTTCTTCAGCGGGATCGCGCATAAAGAACTGACGCAATACGAA
>CAZMQE010000150.1:0-7510 GCA_964568115.1 uncultured Anaerolinea sp. | reverse complement strand
TCACGGTGACCTTCAACAAGCCGGTGACTGGCTTCACCAATGCCGATGTTCTGCTTAGTGGCACGGCAGGTGCGACCACAGCGGTCGTGACGGGTGCGGGAGCCAACTACAATGTGGCTGTCAGCGGCATGGTTGGCAATGGCACGGTCGTTGCGACGATCCCGGCCGGTGTCGCCCAAGATGTATCTAACAATCTCAACACCGCCAGCACCAGCACCGATAACACAGTGACCTACGACAACGCCGCCCCAACGGTGACAATTAACCGAGCTGCGGCGCAAGCCGACCCGACGAATGCCTCGCCGATCAACTTCACAGTGGTCTTTAGCGAACCCGTCACTGGGTTCACTGGCGCAGATGTTGCTCTCAGTGGCACAGCGGGTGCAACCGCTGCGGTCGTGACTGGCACAGGTACCACCTACAACGTGGCGGTCAGCGGCATGATCACCTCCGGGACAGTAATTGCCATAGTTCCGGCAGGGAATGCAAACGATGCGGCTGGCAATGGCAATGCGAATAGCACGAGCATAGACAACAACGTGTTGTATGATGCCACTGCTCCTTCGGTCACGATAGATCAAGCCGTTACTCAAATAGACCCGACGAATGCTTCGCCAATCACCTTTGATGTTATCTTCAGCAAAGTAGTGACTGGTTTCACCGGTACAGATGTCACCCTGGGTGGCACAGCCGGTGCTACCACTGCGGTAGTTACAGGCAGTGGCACAACCTATTCTGTTGCAGTGAGTGGTATGACCGGTGATGGAACAGTGATCGCCTCAATTCCAGCAGGCGTTGCCACAGATACACTTGGTAACACCAATACTGCGAGCACCAGCACCGACAATACTGTTGCGTACGATATTACTGATCCAACAGTAACGATCAACCAGGCAGCGGCACAGATAGATCCAACTGGTATTTCACCAGTCAACTTCACGGTGGTGTTCAGTGAGCCGGTGACCGGCTTCACGATCGCAGATCTAAACCTGGGTGGCACAGCAGGGGCGACTACCGCCGTCATAACTGGCTCTGGCACCACCTACAATGTGGCGGTCAGCGGGATGTCAGCCTCCGGCACGGTGTTTGTTTCGATAACCGATGCTGCCGCGACGGATGCAGTTGGCAATCCAAGTATCGCCAGCACCAGCACGGATAACACTGTCACATTTGACACAGGCGCCCCCAGTGTAGTGATCAATCAGGCGGCTGGGCAAGCTGATCCGACCAACGTTTCACCGATCAACTTTACGGTTGTCTTTAGCAAGCCTGTGACCGGCTTTACCAATGCAGATGTGGTTCTGACCGGCACGGCTGGCGCGAACACTTCTGTTGTAACAGGTGGACCTACCACCTACAATGTAGTGGTCAGTGGGATGGTGGGTGACGGGACAGTAATTGCATCGATCCCGGCAGGTCGCGCGTTGGATTCGGCTGGCAACGGCAACTCCGCCAGCACCAGCACCGATAACACGGTGACGTACGACAACACGGCCCCGACAGTTACTATCAACCAGGCAGCGACTCAGTCCGACCCGACCAATGTTTCGCTGATCAATTTCACGGTTGTGTTCAGTGAGTCAGTAACTGGCTTTACATCTGCAGATATCACATTAGGTGGCACTGCAGGCGCAACAACTGCAGTGGTAACCGGAAGTGGCGCGAACTATAATGTTGCAGTGAGCGGCATGGTAACTGATGGCACCATTACAGTGGCCATCAACGCTGGAGTTGCTTCGGATACGGTCGGCAATTTAAATACGGCTGGTACAAGCACAGACAATGAAGTTACCTATAATTCAACCGCCCCAACAGTCACTATCAACCAGGCGGCGACTCAGGTTGACCCAACCAACATTCCTTCAATCGACTTCACAGTAGTGTTCAGTGAACTAGTGGTTGGTTTTACGAATTCCGACATAACTATTGGCGGAACCTCAGGCGCAAATACAGTTGTCATCTCAGGCGCTGGGCTAACGTATACGGTTACGGTCACTGGCATGACGAATGATGGCACGGTCATAGTATCGATCCCGTCAGGTTCAGTAACAGATCCAAGCGGAAATGGCAATGCAGCCAGCACCAGCACAGACAACACGGTTGTATACCTGGATGGAATCGGACCCTATGTTGAGACGGTGAATACCGACCCCGCAACACCAGACCAGGCTCTCACCAACGGTGAAGTAGTGACGTTTGATATTACGCAATTGAAGGTGAAATTCAATCAAGATGTCTATAACCCTGCTGGTGATAGTGATCCTGAAGACGTGACCAATCCCAATAACTACATACTTGTGAAAGATTTGGGAGAGACTGCTGGCTTACAAACTATAACCTGTGTGGCTGGCGCTGTTGTCCCGGCGGACACGAAGATTCCGGTTGGCGCCGTGACCTATGATAGTGCAACGCATACCTCTACTTTTACCATCGGTGGTGGGCAGCCGCTCGCTAATGGAAACTATCACCTTTTTGTCTGTGGTACCACCTCCATTGTTGACCCATTAAATAACGCTCTGGCCCTGGTAGGAAGTAGTGGTTTGCCTGGTACAGATTTCCGAAGAAGCTTCACTGTGAGTGTCACCAACAGCGGTGGTGGCAATGGCAATGGAGGCAATAACAACAATGCTAGCGGAAGTTCATCCAACTTGAACGGCTTGTTGATGCCTGCTACTGGTTTCCCGCAAGGTCAAATCACCAAGCTTTCCGAACAACCTGCAAACTTGGCATATGCTGCCACTGATATCTGGCTCGAAATTCCCAAGCTGGGTGTCAAGATGTCGATCATGGGCGTGCCACAGACAAAGACAGGCTGGGATGTTTCCTGGCTGGGTAAGAATGCAGGCTGGCTCAATGGCTCCACCTTCCCAACCTGGAGCGGTAACTCTGTGCTGACCGGGCATGTATGGGATGCACTAAATCAGCCAGGACCCTTCGCCCAATTGAAGAGTCTGAAATATGGTGACCAGGTCAAGATCCATGCATTCGGAGAGGTGTACACTTATGCGATCAGCGAGAACACCCTGGTCTCTCCGTCTGATACGGCGAGCGTGTTCAAGCATGCGAATAAAACGGTTATCACGTTGATCACGTGCGAAGATTATATGGAAAAGTCGCAGACCTATTTATCCCGCCGTATGGTGCGCGCCGTTTTGATCAGTGTGTCGAAAGAGAAATAAGAGGGTGTAAATAATTGAAAATATCAAGCCCGTCACATCGGTGACGGGCTTGATATTTAAATAAGTGCATTAACGCTGTATAAACTTGAAACCGAAAATTGTTTGGGAACCTTCACTTCATATATTTTGAATACCAAAACATAATTCTGGCGGGCTTTTTTTGATTAATTGTCCAGCCGGTCGAAGGTTGAGGATTCTTCCATAGGTACGGCAATGACGAATAAGCGTCCCCAACTTGCATTTCCTTCGGCGTCAATGCAGGTTTGAAAAGTGACATGATAGTCACCAAAGTAGACTCGTTTGAACATTTGCTCGGCGTTGATAGTCTCATTTTTATCCAGATTACGGAACGAACTGTATGGGCTGTTGGGCTGCAATGCCTGATATTTCAAAACTTCCTGGACGACAAAATGTTCAACGCGACCATCTCCGTAGATCATTAGAACTTCATCCCCAATTGCTAATTGTGAGAAAGACCTGCCCGCAAGATGATTATGTGCCAGCAGTCCAATATTTCCAAATTGTGACGCCATGCGGAATTGGGTCGTTTTGTCATCACTGCTTGAAACAAAGCCGGCATTTCCTGAGGGTTGTTGAACAACAGGCAATGCCAGAACATCATTCACGTAAACACCTCGCAATACATTAGCCTGTCCATTTTGAACCGTCTGCGAAAAATCTGGGAACGTGGGCAGGTTCGTGTGGTCGCCCATTGCCGCTGCCGAGATGGGACTGGGCAACATAGCTGCCAATATAAACAGAAGCAGGCTGAGGTTAAGAATGAAGCGGATGTTTTGATTTTTGAGTGCCATTTAATTTCTCCTTCGTGATAAAGGCACTCAAAATAACCGGCGAACGTATGTCGCTTTCGGCGACCAGGCTATCATGACTGCTGTTTACATGCAGTTTTAGATCCTTGGCTTTGCGTCCCCGTCTTTCAACGGGTTTGCCTTTATCGAACGAACGAATGATAAGGTTCTAAAAAACGAGCCTGGTGATATCACCAGGCTCGCGAAGATCGTTCAAGGATTTTATCTTCGGTAACCTGGCTGTCGTGACTGCACTCATTTGCAGTTGTAGACCCTTGGCTTTGCGTCCCCGCTTTTCAACGGGTTTGCCATTTCGGATATTGATAAATAATATTATAGCGAAAGGTTACAGAGTTTTACTTTTCATTTCAGTAATATCGGCTTACAAGAATGAAACGCCTATTTCGCTTGACTTTGCTGATTCTGACCAGTGAATATGCTTTAAAACGTCACTTTTTAGCGTCTTATCTGTTCTATATCTGTGCTACACTTCCCCCTCAAAGCCCCATGACCCAACTATTAAAAAAACAACTGCCCTTTTGGGTGAAACTCCTATACGGCTCCGGCGATTGGGGCATTTCCAGCATCGGCATGATGCGCTCCATTTTTTATGCGATCTACCTCACAGATGTGGTCGGGCTGGAACCGCGTTTGGCATCTTATGGAGCTTTGGTTGGTATTGTTTGGGATGCGATCAACGACCCGATTATTGGGATCATCAGCGACCGGCTCAATACACGCTGGGGCAGGCGGCGTCCATTTCTGCTGTGGTTTGCAATCCCTTTCGGATTAAGTTTTGTGATCCTCTGGTCTGCCCCCAACTGGGATAATCAATTTGCCCTGCTTGCCTATGTGACCTTGGCTTTTATGATTGCAGATACTCTGCAAACCTTGATCTCGGTTCCGTTTCTTTCGCTGACCCCCGAGCTGACTCCGGATTATGATGAGCGCACCTCGCTGACAAGTTTCCGTTCCTTCTTTCAACTGGTTGGAGCAATGACCGTGGTGGTGGCTGCGCCCGCCATCGTGGATATGGTCATTGCATCGGGCGGTACACAACAAAAGGGCTTTATGGTGGTCGGTGCCATTTTTGGTTCGATCAGTGCCATCCCCTTATTGCTGATCGGACTCTTTTTGCGTGAAACTTCTTCACCGGAACAACAGCAGAGCATGCCTTTTCTTGAAACCTTAAAGGCAGCATGGGGGAACATCCCGTTTCGTTATGCAGTGGGCATCCATATGCTCAACTGGTCGGCAGTGGATATGGTGGCGGTGGCATTTCCATACTTTTTGCTTTACTGGGTTGCGCAGGGCAATTTACTCGCATCGATTCGCATCCTTGGTTTTGACCTTGCCTATGAGTCAGCTTTCTTTGGAATCCTGATGTTCGTCTGTATTTTGTTCGTGCCCTTCTGGTTGTGGCTATCCAAAGTCCGCAATAAGCGTGAAGCCTACGCCATGGGGATGGCTTTCTGGGTATTTGTGACCTTCCTGATGTATACCATTCAGCCTGGTCAGACAGCTTATCTGCTGGCGGTTGCGGCTCTGGCTGGGATTGGCGTTTCTGCCGCATATACCCTGCCAGATGCCATGTTTGCAGATGTGATCGAATGGGACGAGTTGCGCACGGGGCGCCGCCAGGAGGGTATCTTCTACGGCATCCGAACGCTCATCCGTAAATTGACGGGCGCGCTGGTGATCTTTCTAACCCTGCAGGCTTTGGGTTGGTCGGGGTATATTTCTCCGCCAGATGGGGTGACCCAATTTACGCAAAGCGCTGCTGCCTTACGAATGATCCGTTTGCTGGTATCGCCGTTTGGTGCGGTGATGCTTTCCGGCACGATCATTCTGGCATGGCTATTCCCATTATCGCGCGAACAATACATGCGAATTCAAAGGCTGTTGGAGCAGAGAAGAGGGCGACTGGCAGAGTAGAGTAGTTGCCTTGAATTTCTTGACACCATACCACGCTCATGTTATCTTAAGCCCCGAAGGATACCAGTAAGTTCGCTTTGGAAGTAAAACCAGGTCGACTCATGGGAAAAAATTCATGGGTCGTTTTGTTTTCGCCGTGAGGCGGCTCCGATGCAACACAATGAGTACCCTCCATATTTTTTCTTGCCATAGGAGGCAAAAATGTCGGAACGTATCAACGGTACAGTCAAATGGTTCAATGGAACGAAGGGCTACGGCTTCCTCGCGCGCGATGGCGGCGAAGATGTTTTCGTCCACTTCTCAGCCATTCAGGGTGAGGGTTTCAAGAACCTGCAGGAAGGCCAGAAGGTCGAGTTCACTGTTGAACAAGGCCCCAAGGGTCTTCAGGCTGCCAACGTCGTCGTCATCAAGTAATTGATCGAACACTGACAAAAAATCCCTGAGATGAAAATCTCAGGGATTTTTGATTTAATGGCTTGCCAGACATTCCTTCAAGCGCACGATACCTTGTTCGATATGCGCCTCATCATAATGTGCAAAACACAAGCGGATGTAATTCTGCGCTGTCCCTGTGGATGAAAATAGATTGCCCTGACGAAAATCCACCCCCAAAGATTTGGCGCGTGGACGAAGCTCAACGGCTTTGATATTTTCAGGCAGACGCAGCCATAAGAAGTATCCACCGGTGGGGACTTGGTAAACAATTTCCGGCAAATGTAGACGTAACGCCTCATCCATAGCCGACAACTGACTCTGGTACCTGAGCCTTAAGCTCCCGATGTTCTTTTCCAGATCCCCGGCTTCGATCACACCGCGGACGATCGCCGAAGTGAACGGATTCATCCCGCCGCCGCTATCGAGTAATCCACTGGTGACGAGACGTTTGATGACCTTGGCGTGTGCTTGAATCCAACCCAAGCGCAGGCCGGGCGCAAGGATCTTTGAGAATGACCCAAGCGAAATAACATGTTCGTTTTCAATGTGTGTCGCGAAAGGCTTCGGAGGATTTCCAGTATATGTAAGCAGTTGGTAGACTTCATCAGCGATGATCAGAAAATTGAATTGCTGAGCCAGCTCGATCAGTCGGGCGCGGCGCGCTTCTGTCAGCGTTCTCCCAGTGGGATTGTGGTGAGTCGGAATCGTGTAGAGAAATTTTGGTTGATGAATCCGCAGTTTTTCTTCGAGGGCTTCGATGATGAGTCCGTTTTCATCCATGGCGATGGGGACGATGTTGAGATGATGGTCGGCGAAGATGCGCGGTGCGACGAAGTAGGTGGTCTCTTCGACGAAGATGGTGTCGCCAGCCTGGGTGAAGAGTGTGCACAGCAGATCCAGCGCGGAGGATACACCCGCCGTGACGAAAATGTTTTCGGGATTCGCTGAATGCCCATACCCGCGACTCAAGAATTGGGCGAGGGCGCGCCGGAAATAGCCATCACCCTGTTCAACACCATATTGCAAAAAGGACGGGTCGCCTTGTGCGAAGCGATCTTCTGCCGCGCGGCGTAGCAGCTCTAGCGGGAACACAGATTGATTCGGTTCGCCTGCGCCAAGGTCAATGATATTGGGTGAGAATTGGGATTGAGT
>CAZMQE010000149.1:1983-7577 GCA_964568115.1 uncultured Anaerolinea sp. | reverse complement strand
CATGATGAATGTGCGGGATATACGGATCATGATATTCAACCAGCGCACCCTTCTTTTGCAGCAGACCGATCACATCCAACGCAGGCGATTCGCGTACATCGTCAATATCTGGTTTATAGGCGGCGCCCAACACAAGGACTTTTGAACCTTTCAACGCTTTGGCGCGGTCATTTAACGCCTCCATGACACGGCTAACCACGTAACGCGGCATGTTCGTATTGATCTCGGACGCGAGCTCAATAAAACGTGCGTTGTAGTTAAACGATTTCATTTTCCATGAAAGGTATAGCGGATCGATCGGGATACAATGCCCGCCCAAGCCGGGACCCGGCGTGAATTTCATGAAACCAAACGGCTTGGTGGCAGCGGCATCGATCACCTCCCACACATCCACACCGAGACGTTCGCACATAATTGCCAACTCGTTGACGAGTCCGATGTTAATCATGCGGAAGGTGTTCTCGAGCAATTTCGCCATCTCGGCGGCTTCAGCAGATGACACACGGAAGACATTGTCAATTGCGCCTTCATACCAGGCGGTGGCTACTTCGCCGCACGCCTCGGTGATTCCGCCCATCACCTTGGGGGTGTTCTTGGTGGTGTAATCTTCACGACCCGGGTCAACACGTTCTGGTGAAAAAGCCAGGAACCAATCTTCGCCCACCTTGAGTCCGTGTTCTATGCCAAGTTTTGGCAATAACAATTCGCGCGTTGTGCCCGGATAGGTCGTGGATTGCAGCACAACGACCACACCCTTGTGAATATACTTCGCCAATTCTTCAGTGGCAGAAATAATGAACGACATATCCGGGTCGCCGGTTTGACGTAACGGAGTTGGCACGCAAATGCTGACAGCATCCATGTTCTTCAATACCGAGAAGTCGGTAGTGGCTGTGAGATAGCCAGAGTTCACCAACGTTTCTATTGCTTCAGTTTTCACATCCGGGATGTAGGAGATGCCCTTCTTTAGCGAATCAACTTTACGTGAGTCTGGATCGATGCCCGTCACGTGGAATCCGGCTTCCGCGAAGACAACTGCGAGGGGCAGTCCTACGTAGCCAAGTCCTAAAATCGCAACTTTAGCTTCCTTGCTCTTTAACTTTTGGATCAAATTATCTTTCGTTGACATTCTATTCCTTATAGTTCATCGTTGCGAGAGGGACAGCGCCCATGCAAGCCCGCAACGATTTGAAATTAAAACAAATTCAATTGCTTCGGATCTGCTTCCTTAAATTCTACTGCTTTCTTTTTAGGTGCAGATCGACCTAATGCCGCACGCGCTTCATCCAACAGCTCCGGCAGTTTCGCAAAATCTGCCAGGATGGCGGGCTTGAGCGCGGCTTGATGCAACGCCGCAGCCGGGTGGAACATGGAGATGACATACCGTTCGCCCACTTTGCGCATCTGCCCATGGATCTGGCTGATCTTCGCGCCCTGCGTATACTTGCCCATCGAAAAGCGACCGAGAGTCACAATGATACTCGGGTTGATCGCTGCGATCTGACGTTCGAGATACGCATCACAGGCAGAAAGTTCATCAGGCAGCGGGTCGCGGTTCTCAGGCGGGCGGCATTTCACCACATTGGCAATAAACACCTCGGAACGCGTCACACCGGCTTGCGCCAACAGTTGATCTAAAAATTTTCCCGATGCGCCCACGAACGGACGGCCCTGTTCGTTTTCGTGAAAGCCTGGTCCCTCACCGATGAACATGATCTCGGCATCGGCAGGTCCTTCACCCGGCACCGATTTCTTGCGCGATTCGTGCAACGCACAATTCACACAAACAGATACTTCCTTGGCGATCTGTGCAAGCGTTTCTTCAGACGGCATACATTCTCCATTATAGGTTTACAGCGCATTCATGCCAGCAAAAGATTCGTCCGCTAGTCACCGCAAATCTTCGCTAATCTTGTTGACCTGTTTGCGTATCTACTTGTCTACTTCTATCTTGCTTAACGTCATCAAGATCGCATCTTCATCGTTATCTTTGTAGTAACGTTTTCTGCGTCCCGTGCTTTCATAACCGAACTTGCGATACATCTCTTGCGCCGCGAGGTTACTTTCGCGCACTTCCAAAAACGAAGTGACCGCGCCTTCATCGTGTGTATAACGCAAAGTATGTGTAAGCAATTTCTGTGCGATCCCCTGTCGCCGAAAATCAGGGTGCGTCGCAAGCGTGGCAATATGCACTTCATCCACGAACAACCACGCCACGATCATACCTGCAACGCGACCATCCGCCTCAGCCACCCAGCAACGCGAAGCCGGGTTGCCCGTCACTTCAAAATGAAACGAACGCTCGGGCCATGGCAGGCTGAATGAGATCTGGTCCAATGCCGCGACGGCGGGCACATCTTCCGCCGTCATTTTACGAATACTAAAGTTCATGATTGAATGGGTTCAGCCACATGCAAATAGATCGGAGCCAGCGCGGCAGCATCATCCACATCGTTGTTTTGCCAGCGCGCCCAGGCAAGTTCCGCCAACAGCGCCGGTCGCCTGATCGAATTCGCAGGCGCGACGAGCTGTATATTTTCGTTCGAAATTATTTTTTGACGAGTTTCAGCTGTGAACTCACCACACATCACAAGCGGACTCTGCGCCTCAGCCATGATCGCTTCGAGAGTCACGACTCGTGCTTCGCCCTGCGCCTGCCACTGCTTACTGGCAGCTTGATCCGCAGGACTGCTACGCTTGTACCAGCCCATGGCATAACGCCCACGCCCGGCTTGGATCGCCACCGCCAATGGAAGGTCGGATACAAGTTGTGCATGCGCAAGAATATCCAATGTATGAATACCGATCAATGGAATATGTCTTGAAAGCGCCAGCCCTTTGACCAGCGCCAAGCCAACGCGCAAACTCGTAAATGAACCGGGACCTAACGCCACACCTAACACTTTGACAGCGTCCATCGTTACAGCACAACGGGTTAATAGATCAGCAATTGCAGGCGCAAGCTCCACGGTATGACGTTGTCCACTGCGCCACGCATATTCGCCGAGCACTTGTGCGCCATCATAGAGTGCCAAGCCCATTTGGGTGGTGGATGTATCTACAGCTAATAGCATCAATGATCTCCCGCTATGGCCTGTTGAATTACTTCAAGCAGTTCAACATAACGCTTGCCGTGCGCGTTGAATTTCATTTCACGTTCTTCATCGGTCACATGTTCAAGGTTGACCCATAACCGTTCAGCCGGGATGAGTCCCGCCATACGCTCGGGCCACTCGACGATGAGCGCGCCTTCAGCCAGCATAGAGTCCAAGTCCAGCTCTTCAGCTTCAGGCGTAGAGTCGAGGCGATAGGCGTCCATGTGAAAGAGGCGACTCTGATCGTTACGTCGATAGATATTGACAAGGATAAATGTCGGGCTGGAAACTGAATCCAATGAACTCCAGCCTTGTGCAATACCTTGCACGAAGGTGGTCTTGCCTGCGCCGAGATCGCCTTGCAAACAAATGAGATCGCCAGCCTGCAACACTGCACCCAAACGCATGCCGATGCGGCGCGTCTGTTCGGGATTGTGGCTGAGAAAATCCAGGGTATTGATCATCGCGAGGATTATACCGTGAGGGTTGGGTTTACTACTTAAGCCCCAACATCTTGCCGATCTCGCGCGCAATGATCCGCGCTGCTAAAGGTCTACCGGCTTTGCGACAGTTCTCGATAACCTGCTTGCGTTCTGCAGGGCGCGAGATCCAACGCGTGAGTGTTTTTACAACTTCCTGTGGCTTGGGTGCCCAGACTCCCGCTCCTTCATCTACAACAAAGGTGACATTGCCATCTTCCTGCCCGGGGAGTTTGGAATACAAGATGATCGGCAATTCGGCGTTGAGCGCTTCGGCGATCGAGCCGGGACCCGCTTTGGTGACAATATAATCTGCCGCGCGCATGAAATCGGGCATGGTGTGTGTAAAGCCATAGATCAAGGTTGGGTTATCCCATTTCTCTGCCTCAAGACTCGCCTTCAGCTGCTGATTCCGCCCACACACGATGACCAGTCCGACATCCAGACCCGAGGCGTCGATCTCGCGCGCCGTCTTGCCTAGCGGACCCATTCCATCCCCGCCGCCGACCATCAAGACAATGGGTTTATCCGTGGGCCAGCCGAGTTTTTTACGCAACGTGCTTTTGCGACCTTTGGGTTTGCAATACTTATCGGCAACCGGTAAACCTGCCACAAGCACCTTTTCTTCAGGCATATTGTATTTAAGCGCACGCTCGCGGGCAGTTTCTGTGGGGACAATGATAAGATCAGCGCGTCTATCAAACCAGAGCGCATGTGTAGTGACCATATCAGTTACTACGGTAATGAATGGCGGACGGTTCTTACCAAGCGCGCGCAGGGCAAATGAGTTGGCAAATGGATGAACCGTCACGATGAGGTCAGCAGGATGTTCACGAATAAGGTCACGCGTTGGTTTGCGGGCAATGGGCCACATGGTAGAGGTAATGATGCGTGCTTGAGCACGCCCATCGGTGGCGTGGAAACTGGCGCCCCACAACTGAGGAGCTTTGACCATGTAAGGGTACATGGCTCCCACCCGGTTAAATGGCGGAGGCGCATAATCCTTGAAGAAGTCCACCATCTCAGTGGTCACTTGAAATTTATATTCAAGTTGGACGGCTTCGATGATGGCTTCCGCCGCGGAACGATGTCCGCCGCCGGTGTCGGAGAAGAAAAAAACAATATGAGGTTTTCTAGGAGTTTGCGGGGTGTTCATTTTGTTCTTTTTCATGTTGGGTTAGGTTGGTTTTGAGTCTTTTGGCAAGTTCGCGCCGCGTGAGCATGACATGGCGACCGCAACCTTTGCATTCGAGTCCAATATCCGCGCCGAGACGGGTGACAGTCCATTCATAGGAGCCGCACGGATGTTGTTTGCGGAGGCGTAGGTGATCGTTGAGTTGCAGGTCGGGGAGCATATTTCACCCAGACTTCAGAAGTCTTTTTGATGGCTCGCCGAAACAGACGAATTAATTCAGACTTCCGAAGTCTATCGATGTGAATATTATAAATTGAATTATGATAAACTACGCACGAGAAATTTTGACTGAGGAGATGCAAACATGTCCAAACAGGAAACGTATGCCATTGAGATCGCAGGGATCAAACGTGAACTGCGTTTATTTGAGATCAAACCAGGTTTGAAGATCGCCATTTTGAACATTCTAGGGGATACGGAATTGGTACAGGCGAGCGCAAAGGGACTGGCTGACCAACTCAAGAATACTGATTATGATATTTTGGTAACCGCGGAAGCCAAGTCCATTCCACTGGCGCATGCGTTGTCGGTTGAAACGCAGAAACCTTATATCGTGCTGCGCAAATCCTATAAACCCTACATGGGCGATGCACTCAAAGCCGAGACCTTATCCATTACCACCGGTCAGCCGCAGGTTTTGATCCTCGACCAAAAAGACCGCGAGTTGATCCAAGGCAAAAAAGTGGTCATTTTAGATGATGTGATCAGCACCGGGTCAACATTGCAAGGGATGCGGATGATCCTTGATAAGGCAGGCGCTTCCGTTGTGGCTGAAGCCGCGATCCTGACCGAAGGTGACCGCGCACAGTGGATGCATATCATTTC
>CAZMQE010000149.1:0-1883 GCA_964568115.1 uncultured Anaerolinea sp. | reverse complement strand
GTCTTTCGATCAGGCTGTTCTTCCACATACACCAGCTTTACGGGTCGTCGCATCTTTGTGTATTTTGCGCCAAGCCCTTTGTTGTGGGTGGCAACGCGGCGCTCGGGGTCAGTAGTCCAGCCGGTGTAATACGTCCCATCTGCACATTCAACGATATAACAATAACAAGGCATAGATAACAAAAAGGGCGGAGTTGACTCCGCCCCATCCATTATTTTTTCTTTTTCGTGCGTTCCATCATGTTGCCCAGGAACATGCGTCCGAGTTTATCGCCAAAGGATTGGGTCTCCGGCTTGGCTTGTTCCATGGTCTGCCAATCGGCATTGGTACGTTCGCTCAGCCAGCGGTCACGGGCTTTGACGGCATCGTCAATAAATTCAACGACGAATTTATTATCGCCATCGTTGATGCCATCCCGTAATTTTTGCAGGGAGGTCATGTACGCGTCGATCACCCGCAAAACGTTTTCACGGTTCCCCAGCGCGGCTTCGCCCAGCGATTTGGCTTCATCGTGATACGCCAATGCGGCAGTAGCAGAAGCATACGGGCGCGCCGCAACCTTGCGCGCTTCAGCCCAGCCGGGTTGGTCCACTGTGGCATCGAGCAAAGCGGCGGAGATCAATTGCGGCAAAATATGCGTGGAGGCGAGCAAGCCATCGGCTTCCACGTCATCGGAGATCATGGATTGAGCACCCAGCAACTCCACAAGATCAGTGGCGAGCTTGACCGCTTCACCAGGTGTCCCATGCGGAGCGTTGATCATGAACAAACCTTTATTGAACAAATCAGCGCGTGCCGATTGAACGCCCAGGTCAATGCCGTGCAGGTAACTGGCGCCCGCGGCGGGAGCCAGCCCCACGTAATAACGTCCCTGAGGGATAAGCTCATTGAACCACGTACCAACCGTCGCCTTGGCAGGAGCCGTGTCAAGCACCACAGTCCCATCCTGGAGGTCTTGCGCAATGTATCCCAAAGTCTCACGCACTTCGCTGAGCGGAATGCAAAAGATGACTACATTCGCCTCGCTCACCGAGGCAGGCAAGTTGACCTTGACCTCATCCACAGCACCGGCTTTTTGCGCCTGACGCGCGGTTTCATAATCCTTGTCGTGTCCGACACGTTTGATGTTTTTTTGCCCGGCAAGTGCCAGCCCGATTGAAGTTCCCACCTGACCCAGACCAATAATGGTAATTTGAACGCTCATCTTAGCCTCGCAGTTTGATTGATGCGATGATTATAACGCCAGTAGTGCCTTAAATTGCGAGAACCGCGGACGCCGACCGCGGTTCTCTACGAAAGGAGGAGAAGAGAAATCACCTTACTGCACCTAGTTTATCCTAACCGCCTCAAAAGTACTTGACGCGAAACCTACGATTACCCTACGATTGCACGCTACTTGGCAAGTTGCAAAGTACACTATAATCACGGAAAAGCATAATGAAAACACCTGATTTAACTCCCGCCTACATCGGTGACTTGAACGGGACCCAGCTCGGGGACTTCCGCTTCGCCGCCTCGGACCTGGGCTTGCTCGCCGTCGAATGGGCTTCTGCCCAACCCGAATTTGATTCGTATCTCGCCCGCCTCAAACGTCCCATCCAACCCAACCAAAAGAAGATCGCGCCGTACGCAAAGGAATTACGCGAATACCTGAACGGCAAGCGTACCACCTTCACCATCCCCGTTGATTGGACGCCCTTCACTCAGTTCCAGCGTGAAGCCTTGCAGGCTGTATTTCGCATCCCCTACGGCGAAACGCGGACCTATATCGACATCGCCCGCGAGATCAATCGTCCGCATGCGTATCGCGCGGTGGGCGCTGCCAACGCCATGAACCCCATGCCCATTATCGTGCCCTGTCATCGCGTCATCGGCATGGACGG
>CAZMQE010000148.1:0-7723 GCA_964568115.1 uncultured Anaerolinea sp. | reverse complement strand
GCGCCATCGAAAAAGGCCTCGACATCGCCTACATCATGGACGACGATGTGCCCGCTGGCATCAAGAGCGATGTCACCCGTTTGCGCCAGATCCTCATCAACCTGCTGAGCAACGCGGTCAAATTCACCGATAAAGGTGAAGTCGTGCTCACCGTCAAAAAGGGCAAAGGCAAAAACGAATTGATCTTTGCTGTACGCGATACCGGCATCGGCTTATCTGAAGAAGGCATGGGGCGTCTGTTCCAATCCTTCTCGCAAGCTGATTCATCCACCACGCGCAAATTCGGCGGCACGGGTCTGGGTCTCGCCATCAGCAAGCGTCTCGCTGAAATGATGGGCGGCGCCATGCACGCCGAAAGCGCAGGTATCGGCAACGGCGCAACCTTCATCTTCACCATCAAAGCCGAGTCTGCCAAAATAGCTGAACGCAAAACTGCCCGCGACATCAAAGGCATCCAACCCTCCCTGCAGGATAAGCATGTGCTCATTGTGGACGATAACGCCACCAATCGCCGCATCCTTAAACTGCAAACCGAAAAATGGGGCATGGCTTCACGCGATACCGAATACCCCACCGAAGCCATTCAATGGATCCAAAGCGGCGAACGCTTTGACCTCGTCATCACCGATATGCACATGCCCGAACTCGATGGGCTCATGTTCACACGCGAGATCCGCAAATTACAGGATGAAAAAGCCCTGCCCATCATTCTTTTGACATCCCTGGGCAGACGTGAACTCGGCGCCGACGAATTGAACTTCTCTGCATATTTGACCAAGCCCCTCAAACCCTCGGCTCTGTACGACGCCCTGGCTGGCATCTTCGCGAGAAACCTGATCACCCCGAAAGCGGAACCGGTCAAAGCCAGCATGGACAAGGAGATGGCGAAGGATCATCCGTTGCGCATTCTGCTTGCGGAAGATAATCAGGTCAACCAGAAACTTGCCATCCGCATTCTTGAGCAAATGGGGTATCGTGCTGATGTTGCCTCGAACGGCATTGAAGCGGTAGAATCCATCGAACGCCAAACCTACGACGTGATCTTGATGGATGTGCAAATGCCTGAAATGGATGGTCTCGACGCAACACGCAACATCCGCAAGCTGGCACAGGTCACACAGCCGCATATCATCGCCATGACCGCCAACGCCATGGAAGGCGACCGCGAAATGTGTATCGCCGCTGGCATGAATGATTATGTCAGCAAGCCGATCCGGGTCAACGAATTGGTGGAAGCGTTATTGAAAGCGGAGAGAAGGTAATTCTTTGGAATGCGGGAGCTTGCTCCCGCCCGCCAGCAAGCTGGCGGATTCCAAATTAATAGGAGACCACATGCCCATAATCGACAAAACGACTTTCGACGAACTCAAGCAAATGTCTGGTGATGATTTCATCAACGAATTGATCGATACCTTTCTGGAAGATGCGCCGAAAATGATCGCAGAAATTAAATCGTCGCATGCTGCAAACAATGCTGAAACATTTCGGCGTGCCGCACATTCGATGAAATCCAATGCGGCGACGTTTGGCGCGAGTCAACTGGCGGCATTGGCGAAGGAATTGGAAATGCTTGGGAAGGAGAATAAACTC
This sequence comes from uncultured Anaerolinea sp., assembly GCA_964568115.1. GTDB lineage: Bacteria > Chloroflexota > Anaerolineae > Anaerolineales > Villigracilaceae > Defluviilinea. Next base: position 6,133 of record CAZMQE010000148.1, on the reverse strand, counting down.
CACGAAGCCGGAGACAGGCTCAACGCGTTGGAAGAGGCGTATGCGTCCGTTCGTAACGAGCTCACGGGGCTAAAGTCATGAAGTCATCGCACGAACCGGGTCAACTGCTCGTCGTGGACGATAACCGCGTCAATCGGCTGTTGTTAACGCGCGCGCTGGAACAAAACGAGCATAAGGTTTCCAATGCCGAGAACGGCAGGATCGCCATGGAGATGCTGCGCTCCAAACCGTATGATGTGATCCTGCTCGATATCGACATGCCCGAGATGAATGGTTTTGAAGTTCTGGAAGCCATGTTGCAAGATGATGAGTTGCGCTACCTGCCCGTGATCATGACCTCGGCTTCGGATGAACTCGACCGTGTGGTGAAGTGCATTGAAATGGGCGCGGAGGATTATCTGGTCAAGCCGCTGAACCCGGTGTTGCTGCGCGCGCGCGTGAATGCAAGCCTCGAAAAGAAACGTCTGCGCGATGAACAACGCAAACTCTTTCGTACATTTGCCACACCGCAAGTGGCGGAACAGTTATTGCGGGATGGTTTTTCACTGGGCGGCAAATATATCACGGCTTCGATCATGTTTTGTGATATCCGCTCGTTCACCACGCTCAGCGAAAAAACTGAACCTGCTGAGATCATCGAACTGCTCAACGATTACTTTGCCCTGATGTTCGATGCGATCACTGCCAATAATGGCACGGTCAATCAAATGCAGGGCGATGGTTTAATGGCGATCTTTGGCGCACCTGCAACCGATGAACATCATCGCGAACATGCTGTGAACGCAGCTTTGGAGATGATCGAATTGCTCAAAGCCTTTAACGAACAAAGAGTTGTTCAAAATAAAAGTGAAGTTCGCATCGGCATTGGCATCGCAACGGGCAAGGTCATTGCCGGGTATACCGGTACACAGCATCGCGCCACATATACCTGCGTGGGCGATACCGTTAACCTGGCGGCGCGCATTGAAAGTCATACAAAAATAGCGGGGCAGCCCATTTTGATCGACCAATACACGCGTGACGGTCTGCCCAATGAGATTAAGCTTGCCGATCTTGGTGAAGTATTATTCAAGGGCAAAGAACAGGCAATTCATATTTTTGCAGTCGCTGCTTAACCCAAACCCTACAAAGGTACTGCAAGTTACAGAGCCAGCGTAACGTATAATTAATTCCATGAACGCTTATCGGTTTAAGATACGGAGTATTCCGTATCTTTTTATTTTGATCACTGGTATTGCTTACGGTTTATTCTTTTGGCAAACAGGTTTTTATTGGGATGACTGGCCGTTTGCCTGGATCGCAAAATATCTTGGTCCACAAGAATTCTTTCGAGCGTTTGAAGGGGTGCGCCCCTTCCTCTCGCCAATTTTCTTCGCCACCACCAGCCTGATTCCACCAATTCCCATCTATTGGCAACTCTTTGCCCTGGTCATTCAGTGCGGCATAGGGCTTTCAGCTTGGTTTGCGTTAAGTCAGATCTGGCCCCAGCACAAACAGCAGATGCTGGTGGCATCTTTGCTGTTGTTGGTGTTTCCGGGTCATAGCCAGCATTGGGTGGCTTTCACACATATCAACCAGGAAAGAATCCCTTTTATTTTCTATTTGTTATCGTTTGGATTTACTGCGCGGGCTTTACGAAACTCAGAATCATTCATAAGAGACACAGCCCTGGCATTGATTTTTGCCGTTGCGGGGGTTTTTCCAACTGAATACTTCGTGGGGCTCGAACCGTTACGCTTCCTGTTTATTTGGATTATTGTTTCTGAAAGAGAAAGCCTTTTTAAGCAGCGAACTATGCAAGCGTACAAACGCTGGCAACCCTACATGGTAGTGTGGCTCGGGAATGCAGCCTGGCTCGCCTACTTTTACACCATCGGATCATACGACTCGTATACGGTTACAGTGGCAAGGGAGCCATTCTCAATCCTGCGGGTGTTCTCGATAGCTTTAGATGCATTCTGGAAAGTAGGTTTTTATATTTGGGGTCAGATCCTTGCTTTAATTTACCAGACCCTCACTGCCCCAGCCACATTTCTCACCATCGGTTTGATATTGCTCTCTTTTTTCATTCTGCTTTTCTACCTCACACGGCTTGATCTCCCCGCCAACCATACCCAGGCATTTGCGGTATCAGCCATGCTCATGGGCTTGGCAGGCATCTTGCTCGGACGAGTGCCATCTTTCGCAGCCGGGTTGCCGCTCACGCTCCAATCCAGTTTTGACCGTTTCATGATCTCAATGATGCTGGGTGGGTGTCTTTTTATCATGGGGTTGATCGAGCTGGTTATCAAAAACCAGCACGCGAAAATCGTTGTCTCAGCTTTATTGATCGCGCTGGGGATTGGTCAACAGTTTTTCAATGCAAATATCTTTCGCCGAGATTGGGAAACTCAGCAGGAGATCCTCTGGCAATTGTTATGGCGCGCACCCGGTCTGCAACCAGATACGGTGTTGATAACAGACGAATTGCCGCTCGACTATGAAACTGATCTATCGTTCACAGCTCCCATCAATTGGATGTACGGATCAAACCACGCAGACTCGCGCCTGGCATATGGGATGATCTTTTCAAAGATTCGCCTTGGCGGGTCGCTGCAGGCGCTACAGCCAAACATTCCCATTTACATTGGCATGCGTGGGGCAAACTTTTATAGTTCCACCTCACAGACAGTAGTAATTTATATGCCGAAAGATGGCTGCCTGCGCATCATGGACCCCTCACTTGGCGACCAGATCACTTATAACGATCTATCAAAGTATCTAGTGGGCGCAATTCCGCTTTCTGATCCGAGCCGCATCATGGTTAACGCGAATAGCGAAATGGGAATTCCCTTCCTTTCAGAGCCTGAACATCAGTGGTGTTACTACTATACCAAAGCGGAATTGGCACGCCAGAACCATGAGTGGCAGGAGATCATCCGTTTGATGGACGAAGCCAAAGCTATGGGATATCAACCTTCAGATCCTTTTGAATGGCTACCTTACATAGAAGCGCAAGCTCGCACAGGCAATGTTATTGCCGCTGAAAAAATGTCGGCTGAGTTAATGATAAGTGATAAGAAAATAGGTAAAGGAGTATGTCAGGTTTGGGAGCGAATACAGGCTCAAGTCCCGGCAGGAAGCGAGAAAGAGTCTCAGATTAATAACATATTGTTTCAATTTGCTTGCGAAAAGTAGTATCCAACCAATTCCCTAGCCCAAAACTTGACGCATTAAAGGGGATGTGCTACCATCATCCAAACTTTTGTTCGATAACCAGGAGAAGATATTTATGGCAAGAATGAAACGAGGCATGTTGATTGCCTCCATGTTAATGTTGGTTTCAATCGTTTTATCCGCTTGTAATCAACCCTATTCCCAAGCACCTGCTGTTACAAATACGCCCATTCCACCTAATAATCTGTTCGCTTCAGCACAACCCACCACGATGGATAATGTTTCATCCTTTGCAACAGGTTCGGCAGTCGCACAACTGACCACCTCCCCCGGAGCACCTGTTGCTGCAACTGCCACGCTGATGCCTGGTGTTACGCCACCGGCAGCTACAAACACGCCTATTGTAGCCATTAACCCAACTGCCACTGCAACGCTGGCTGTGCCCAACAACGCCCCATCGGCGACAGCGCTTCAGGCTGGTTCCAACCCCGGAAGTTACACATTACAAGATGGTGAGTTCGTCTACTGCATTGCACGCCGATTCAATGTAGACCCAGATGAAATCCTTGCCTTGAATGGTCTCGCTGACAGTCAGACCATCTATGCTGGCTTGACTCTCAAGCTTCCGCAAACCGGGCATCCTTTCCCAGGCAATCGCATGCTTAGAACACATCCTGCATCCTACACTGTAGTCACTACTGGTGAAACAGTGTATAGTGTCGCCTGCACCTTTGGTGACGCTGACCCGGCGAGGATCGCACAGAATAATAATATTTCGGTTGGCACAGTATTAACCGCTGGTCAGACACTGAACATTCCATAACGAAAAAGCATAGCAATAAAAGCCCGGGCAAATTGCTCGGGCTTTTTATAATCAAGTCAACGAATCCAATAAAGGAAAACATCATGCCTTTTGAACTGATCAGATCAGAAATTCTTCTACAAGGACGCGCATTCAAAATTCGGCGCGACCACCTAAAAACGCCAGATGGCAGGGAAACAAAGTTTGAGATCGTTGAACATGGCGGATCGGTTGTCATCATTCCTGTAGATGAGCTGGGCAATATGTGGTTTGTCCGCCAATACCGCCACGCGGCTGGCATGGATCTGCTTGAGCTCCCCGCAGGCACACGCGATGGTGATGAACCCTACGAGGAATGTGCCGCGCGCGAAATCCGCGAAGAGACAGGCATGGAGGCGGGTACCCTTATCAAAGTCGGTGACTTCTATCTCGCACCCGGATATTCTACTGAATTCATGGGTGTATTCCTCGCAACCGATCTGAAACACAACCCGCTTGACCCTGATGCGGATGAATTTTTATCGGTAGAGAAGCTGTCAGTCAAGGCAGCCTTTGCAATGGCAGAGCATGGCGATATGCCCGATGCCAAGTCACTGGCGGCATTATTATTGGCAAGACCTCACCTGGAGAAATATCTTGGCTAAATCCATGATGATCCTGATCGCGGGTCCATATCGCTCCGGGACAGGCGACGACCCACAGAAAATAGAAGCAAACGTCCATGCGATGGAAGCGTACGCACTTCCTATCTTTCGCCTTGGTCACATCCCCGTCTTGGGCGAATGGTTCGCGCTACCTCTCGTCAATCTGGCAGGTTCAAAGCAGATCGGTGATGAAGCTTTCAACGAGATCTTTCATCCCATCGCAGAGAGGCTGCTCGAAAAATGCGATGCTGTACTACGCGTCGGTGGCGCATCTCAAGGCGCAGATCTGATGGTTGAAGTTGGACGCAAGCATGGCTTGCAAATTTATGCTCAACTGGAAGAAATTCCACCCGCAAAATAAAAACGATGAAATTGAACAAAAAGCAGGAGCAAAAGCGCTCCTGCTTTTCATTTTCCACTATTTTTGTCCGAAATGTGACAACAGACATGGGGATTTAAGTCATTCATAACTAACCTTCACAGATTAACGGGGATAAACTTGTACGGATAAAGGAAATTTCACAGGCTGCATGCCTGTTTCCAAAGGAGCAAGTATGAAAAAACCAGTAATCATGACAGATGGCAATGAAGCCACAGCCTCCGTAGCTCATCGTTTGAGTGAAGTGATCGCAATTTACCCGATCACTCCATCCTCCGGTATGGGCGAATTTGCGGACGAGTGGTCAGCCAAAGGCAAGAAGAATCTCTGGGGCACCACCCCACTCGTGATCGAGATGCAATCTGAAGGCGGCGCGGCAGGTGCAGTGCACGGTGCACTTCAAACGGGCGCACTGACAACCACCTTTACAGCGTCACAGGGTTTGCTCTTGATGATCCCCAACATGTACAAGATCGCAGGTGAACTCACCAGCACAGTCTTTCATGTGGCAGCACGCGCTATCGCAGCGCACGCCCTTTCCATTTATGGCGATCATCAGGATGTGATGGCTGTCCGTCAAACGGGTTGGGCTTTGCTCTCGTCTGAGTCTGTGCAGGAGGCGCACGATTTCGCCGCCATCGCACAAGTTGCCACGCTCGAGTCTCGTGTACCCTTCCTGCACTTCTTTGATGGATTCCGTACCTCGCATGAAGTGACGAAGATCTTCCCCATTTCGGATGAAGAGCTCCGCCTCCTTGTTGACGATGACCTGATTCGCGCCCATCGAGCCCGTGCCCTCAACCCGAACCATCCCGTCCTACGCGGCACCGCGCAGAACCCCGATGTCTACTTCCAGATGCGTGAAGCGGCGAATCCCTATTACACCGCAGTTCCCGGCATCGTACAGAACGCCATGGACAAGTTCGCCAAAGTCACAGGGCGCCACTACAACCTGTTCGATTATTTCGGTCATCCCGAAGCCGAACGTATTGTGGTCATCATGGGCTCCGGCGGTGAGACAGCGATGGAAACCGTAAAACATCTGGCTGCTAAGGGCGAAAAGGTCGGTGCCCTGTGCGTCAGGCTTTATCGCCCCTTCGCAATTGACTATTTCCTCAAAGCCCTGCCTAAGAGCGTGAAGTCCATCACCGT
>CAZMQE010000147.1:6346-7790 GCA_964568115.1 uncultured Anaerolinea sp. | reverse complement strand
TCGAGGTGGTGGTATATGCCTCGTTGATCGCAGTGATGCCGCGCTCTGGTGGTGATTACGTCTGGCAGACGCGCGTCTTCGGCGGCGGTATCGGCTTTATCCTTTCGATCACAGGCTGGTGGTTCACCCTCTGGCTATGGACTCCGATCTATGGCGATATGTTGCGCCAGATCGTAATTACTCCATTGTTGGGCGCCTTCGGTATGCAACAGGCTGCCGTGTGGTTTGCCGGGCAAGGCAACGCGCTTTTCGTGTGTTCCCTGCTCACGCTTTCCTTTGTAGCGTTGGTGATCTTCCTTGGCATGAAGACCTATGCCCGCATCCAAAAATATTCCTTCTATGCGGGTATGCTTGGTTTATTGATCGTGATCGTGTTGTTGTTCACGGGTTCGCCTGAAAAATTTAAAGCAGGTTTGGATGCCAATTCTGCTGCCTACTTTGGGACTTCAGGCAGTTTGTTCGCTCCCACTGTCGATGCTGGCGTAGCGGCATTCGCTTCTACTCCCATGACCGGCGGTTCGTTCTATTTGATCCTGCTTACACTTCCGTATTTGGTCTTCTTCAATTTGTGGCCCAACTGGGGCGCGACGTTGTATGGTGAAGTGCGGGGCGCCACCGATTACAAACGCAACTTTGCCGGTATGGCGTGGGCGCTCGGTGTGACAACCGCATTGGGCATCCTATTCTTCCTGGGTGTCAATAAAACCATCGGTTGGGATTTCTATATGCAAGCCAACGGCGCATGGTGGAATTATGCCTGGGGCTATGTGACCGAAGTTCCGCCGCTGCCTGTCTGGCCCAACCCTGCGATGTTGGCGGTCTTCTTAACTGATAACCGCCTCATTCAGATCGTTGTACTTTTGCTGATGAGCACCTGGTGGTTCGGCTGGGCTGGGACCTTGTTCCTCTCCTCAACGCGTGTGATCTTCGCCGCGGCTTTTGATCGCCTGCTCCCCGAAAAAGCGGCTGAGTTGAACAAGAACGGTACACCCGTGAACGCCATGTTGTACATGGTGGTGCCTGCGGTCATTGTTTCGGCTTTATATGCCTACAACATCGCCGGATTCAAATCCATTACACTGGCGGCTACACAAGGTATTGCCATCATGTATTTCGGTACTGCGATCGCGGCGATCGTTCTACCTTACAAGAAGAAGGAACTCTTCGAAGCCTCGCCGATCGCTCAGATGAAGGTGGCGGGTATTCCGCTCATCACGATTGCTGGGTTGATCTTCGGCGGTTTCCTGTTGTTCCTGTTGGTGGAGTGGTTCTTCGATCCATGGCTGAATAGTGCTGGAGTGCCGCCTGGCTTATATGGCATCAGTCTTGCCAACACGAACTCGGTCATCTTCCTGTTGGTGACGTATGGTTTGGCAGCCGCGATCTATTACGGCTTCAAGTCCTATCGCAAGAAGGGTGGCATTGATATGGATAAGGTGCAAAC
>CAZMQE010000147.1:0-6246 GCA_964568115.1 uncultured Anaerolinea sp. | reverse complement strand
TTATCTCTGCCAGATCGATTCAGGTCTTGCCATTTCCGCAACAATGTCAAACGATGAAAGAATGCCGAGTGGGAAACTGTCTGGGTCGCTAGAGTCGATCACCACCACGCGATGACGATGGTTTTGGATCATGAGATCGGCAGCTTGTTGCAGGCTGGCGTTAATATCGATCGTGAGGATCTTGCGATTCATGAACTGATTGACTTTCAAGTTTTCGTCCACATCTTTGCCCGCCAAATGGACCAGGTCCCGACCGGTGATAAAGCCGAGCAATTTCCCTTTGGCGTTGACTACCACAACCGAACGCCAGCCCGCCTGAGTCATGGTGCGTGCCGCCGAGATGACCGGTGTATCTTCGCGGCAAACTAGAAATGTATCCGACATCACATCGCCTACAGCTTTGCGTTTGAATGGCTCTTGTGCGGCGATGCTGGCTACAAAGTTCGAGATCGAGATAATGCCCACAGGTATGCCAGCCTCTGTCACCAACATACGATGAATACTTTTTTCTGCCATCCGTTTGGCGGCTTCATCGGCGGGTGTGTCTGCGTCCACGGTTTCGATAGGGATGGTCATCAAGTCACGGGCTGTCATGTGTCGCATGGTGTTTAAGCTGTCTTCATCCACAGATAGCCACTCCCCGGCGAGCAGGTCAAAATCGGAAATAATGCCGAGTGGTTGATCAGTTTGATCGGCAACGACGAGCGCATGGACATGATGCTCTGTTAACAGAGTCGCAACCTGACCAAGTGATGTGGCGGGTGGGCAGGTGATTAAGCCCTGGTGCATTAAGTCTTTCACTACTTGGGTCATTGTAAGATCCTTCCCGGGTCGGAGCAGTGCGTACCAGCAGTTACTTATATAGATTAGTTGACAATGTGGCTCAAAAATATTACCTATTTATAAGACAAGCGGTAAAATCAGCCAACGCTTATGACTATTTTACCTGATATCGAAATTGAGATGCATCGTCTGGTGTCTGCCGCGCGTGAACGATCGATCCTGATGCGGGTGTTGGGCGGGCTGGGCATCAAGGTACATCGCAAAACCGATCATCCTGCATTTGCCCGTGAATATGGCGATCTTGATTTTGTCGTGGCAGGTAAACAACGCCGTGAGTTTGAGACATTTATGCCTGAAGTGGGATATTCGCCGCACAAGCAATTCAATCTATTGAACGGCAGTGAACGCCAGATCTACTATCACAACGAAACAGAAATGAAGATCGATATTTTTGTGGATACATTTTCGATGTGCCACAAGATTCCATTGGAGGGACGCCTGCATTTGCACCCTGTCACAATTCCACTGGCGGAGTTGTTTTTGACCAAGGTGCAGATCGCTGAATTGAATCGCAAAGACGCGTTGGATATCGCTTCGCTTCTCCTCTACGCCGAAACTGGTTCTGACGATGAAGAGAAGATCAATCTGAAGCGGATCGCGCAACTTTGTGGTGCTGATTGGGGTTTGTATAAGACAACATCGATCAATCTAAAACGCGTTGAAGATATTGTCAGCGAGGAAAATGTCAATTTAACGGAAGCAGAGCGCAGGTTGATCAAGCAGCGCGTGTCCGAAATTATCCGCACGTTTGAGACGATGCCCAAGTCTCTGGCTTGGCAGATGCGCGACAAAGTGGGGACCCGCGTCCGCTGGTATGAAGAGGTTGAAGAAGTCGCTCGTTAAATTTCCTTTTACAAAAGGTTAACCTTGCTTAGGTTGTTAGCGATATAATGTGGCTAGGAGAGCGTGGTGCTCTCATAAATCAATTCATATCACAAGAGGAGAATGAGACGTATGCGTACTAAAAAGATCGCCTATCAGTTGTTCGCATTGTTCGTGATTGCAGCTACTTTGTTGTCTGCCTGTGGACCCAAAGCAGCATCGGGTCAGTTGAATGTGATCGCCTTGCCGCATGACTGGTGCAACTACGGCGGCGTGATCGATGCCTTCAAAGCCAAATACCCCGATATTACCGTAAATGAATTGAACCCGGACGCCGGCTCGGGTGATGAGATCGAAGCCATCAAAGCTAACAAGGATAACAAAGGTCCTCAGGCTCCCGATGTCATTGACGTTGGTTTTGCCTTCGGTGCCTCTTCGAAAGATGAAGCTTTGATCCAACCGTATAAGGTCCCCACCTGGGATTCGATCCCTGCTGATGCCAAAGATCCCGATGGCTATTGGTACGGCGATTACTACGGCGTGTTGTCCTTCCTCGTCAACACCGATGTTCAACCCGATGTTCCACAGGATTGGGCTGACCTTCTGGATCCGAAATACAACGGGCAGGTTGCCATGTCTGGTGACCCGCGCACTTCCAATCAAGCCATTCAGACCGTGTTTGCCGCTGGTCTTGCCAATGGTGGTTCCTTGGATAATGCCCAGGCTGGTCTCGATTTCTTTGCCCAGATGAACAGCGCTGGTAACCTGGTACCTTTGATCTCGAACAATGGTTTGGTTGCAAAGGGTGAAACTCCCATCCGCATTACCTGGGACTATAACGCGCTTGCCGCCATTGATTCCTTTGCCGGTAACCCTGCCGCTCAGGTAGTCATTCCTACCTCCGGTCGTTTTGCGGGTGTGTATGTTCAGGCGATCAGCGCCTACGCCCCGAACCTGGATAACGCCAAGTTGTGGATGGACTTCCTCTATTCTGACGAAGGTCAATTGCTGTGGATGAAGGGCTATTGTCACCCGATCCGCGAAGCTGACATGCGCGCGCGCGGCGTGATCCCGGCTGATTTGCTCGCCAAATTGCCCGATGTCTCTGGCGCCGTGTTCCCAACGCTCGATCAATTGAACAACGCCAAGACACTCATCACCGAAAACTGGGATGCAGTTGTGGGTGCTGACGTTCAAGCCGCTCCATAAATAACTTCCAATCAACGATATTAGTGAGACCCTGCCTTCGGGCGGGGTCTCACTAAAAATGTTATAGCTTCAAGGTGGCTCCCTCATGGCAAACACGACCATCTCTGCGAATGCTTCAACATCCTCCAGTTTACGAAAGTGGGCTGGGGTACTTCCGTTCTTTCTATTTGCAATTCTTTTTTTGATTTTGCCTTCCCTGCGTTTGTTCATTGGGAGTTTTACGAACAGTGCCGGTCAATTCACACTGGATAATGTTCTGCAGCTTTTTGAAGAACAATCCATCTTGAATGCCTATTGGTTGAGCATTCGCATTAGCGCTGTGACGGCTCTCGGCGGCGGCATTTTTGGCTTTCTGCTGGCGTATTCGGTCACAGTCGGCGGCTTGCCCAAGCAACTCCGCTCTGTGCTCATCACTTTTTCGGGCGTTGCTTCCAACTTTGCGGGTGTTCCATTGGCGTTTGCTTTTGTGGCGACGCTGGGCAGGACGGGGATCATTACTGCCATCTTAAAAGATGTTTTTGGGCTTGAGATTTATAAAACGGGTTTTAATTTATACAGCTTTTTGGGGTTAAGCCTTACCTACCTGTATTTTCAATTTCCCTTGATGGTATTGGTGATGACGCCAGCGCTCGATGGCTTGAAGCGCGAATGGCGTGAAGCAGCCGAAAATTTGGGTGCGAGCAATATGCAATATTGGTGGCGGGTTGCTTTACCAGTGTTATTGCCGTCGATCCTGGGTTCCATGATCTTGTTGTTCGGAAATGCTTTTGGAGCATATGCAACCGCTTACGCGCTCACGGGTGGGGCACTGCCCATTGTCACGATCCAGATCGGGGCGCAGATTCGAGGCGATGTTTTGCATAATCCCGGTTTGGGATATGCCATGGCAATGGGGATGGTAGTCATCATGGCGATCTCGCTGGCAGGATATTCATGGCTGCAATCGAAGAGCGAGAGGTGGCTGAAATGAACGATAACCTGGGTAAGTTTTTAACCTGGCGAGCCTTGCAGTCAAAACCCCGCGACCGGAAGTACAATATTTGGAGTTGGGTTTGGTATTTGTTGGGCGCGTTATATTTTATTTTGCCGCTGTACGCCACATTTACCTTTTCGCTTGAAATGAAGCGCGACACCCTGAGTTTTTTTGCTTACCAAAAAGCGTTTGCCGATAAGGAATTCTGGCACACCTTTGGATATTCGAATCTAGTGGCTTTGCTTACGATCCTAGTGAGCGCGTTGCTCTCGATCCCCACTGCTTATTGGATCCGGTTGCGTTTGCCGCAAGCCAGAAGGATTGTTGAGTTCATCACCTTGTTGCCCTTCGTAGTCCCGGCGATCATTCTGGTATTTGGTTTGATCCGCATTTATAGTTCGCCGCTTAATATTCCATTTACCGAGATTACATTGATCACGCCGCTGACCAATTCAAGAATGGGGACAACGATTTTGTTGGTGGCAGGGTATACCGTGCTGGCTTTGCCCTATATGTATCGCTCTGTGGACACAGGCATGCGCACGATCGATGTGACAACGTTGACCGAGGCAGCGCAAAGCCTGGGCGCAGATTGGAAAACTATTATGTTGCGGGTCATTTTCCCAAATCTGCGGTCAGCCTTGTTGAGCGGCGCGTTGCTGACCTTTGCCATTGTAGTGGGCGAAGTGACCATTGCATCATTCCTCGGTGTGCCGGCATTTGGTCCGTATCTCTTTTTACTCGGACAGCATAAAGCGTATGAGCCTGCGGCACTCTCGTTCACCAGTTTCTTGTTAACGTGGATGGCGATGGGTCTTATTCAACTTGTTACCGGCGGGCAAGGTCAGACAGCCGGTGCACATTAAACTATTCAAGCGAGAAATCAAATGGCATACCTAACTCTTTCAGGCATCTCGAAACAATTTGGCGATACCAAAGTGGTGGAAGATTTCAACCTTGATATCGAAAAGGGTGAGTTCGTCTCTTTCCTTGGACCGTCAGGTTGTGGCAAGACAACCACCTTGCGCATGGTGGCGGGTTTTGAAATTCCGACCTCGGGTAAGATCGTTTTAGGTGGAAAAGATATTACCAATCAGGCTCCCAACCAACGCAACGTAGGCATGATCTTTCAAGCCTATGCTTTGTTTCCCAATATGACGGTCTCGCAAAATATTGGCTTTGGGCTTTCTATTCGCAAAGAACCCGAAGCTGCGATCAAAGAGCGCGTTAATGAGATGGTCAGCTTGATCGGTCTTGAAAAACACGCCAACAAATATCCCTATCAACTTTCAGGCGGACAGCAACAGCGGGTGGCATTGGCGCGGGCGCTGGCAAATCGCCCGCAGGTGTTGTTGCTCGATGAACCGCTTTCTGCTTTGGACGCGAAGATCCGTGTCTCTCTGCGTGCCGAGATCCGTGCCATCCAAAAGCGATTGGGTATTACCGCCATCTTCGTTACGCACGATCAGGAAGAAGCGTTGTCCATTTCAGATCGGATCGTGATCATGAATGAAGGTCGCGCTGAGCAGGTTGGCACGCCTTTCGAAATTTACAACTTTCCCAAAACCCAATTTGCGGCGAACTTTGTCGGCTCACTGAACAATGCTGGCGCAGAAGTGGTTGACCCTGCGAACGGCATCCTCAGCATGGACGGCGTTCACTTCAAAACTGCCGACACCGAGATGGCAAGTCGCAGACAGGGCGATAAAATCCGCATCTCGATTCGCCCCGAACGTTTTAGCTTTGCTGCTGAACCTCTGAAAGATAATGTTGTGGATTGCACCATCGAAAATATCACCTTCCTGGGTTCGGTTGTGCGCATTCAGGTGAAGATCGGTAATACGAAATTCAACATGGATACTTTCAATAATCCATTTCTTGAATTGCCCGCCATCGGTGCAACAGAAAAGGTGATGTGCTCGAAGGAAGCTGTTTTGGTCCTTGAGTCTGCATGAGTGTGAACAGATAGGCACGTAGACAGGTAAATAAGTAAACACGTGTGCTCTTGTTTGCCTGTCTACTTAAATACTTTCCGAAGGAACCCCCATGTCCATCATTGAAGAAGTCGTAACCAAAATCCCAGAGTGGAATGGGAAAGATATTGTCATTGATCCGCTCTCGGGCGGTTTGACCAACTCCAACTTCAAAGTGACCGTGGACGGGGTGCCGTATTTCGTCCGAGTGCCGGGGGCAAGTACAGATCTGCTGGCGATCAATCGCGATAACGAAGTCCATAACTCCAAAGCTGCCTTTGTCGCTGGCGTGGGACCTAAAGTGCTTCATCATCTGCCTGAATACAATGTGATGGTTCTGGAGTTTCTCAACGGCAAGACCATGTCGAAGGATTCCTTGAACGAGCCGGGTATGCCTTCACGTATGGCAGAAGCGATCAAGAAGTT
>CAZMQE010000146.1:4375-7791 GCA_964568115.1 uncultured Anaerolinea sp. | reverse complement strand
GAGATCGGTGAAGATGTGTTCATCGGTTCAGACACGATGCTGGTTGCGCCGTTGACCTTGGGCGCGGGCGCGCGGACTGGTGCAGGCGCCGTGGTGACCAAGAACGTACCTGAAGATACCCTGGTCGTGGGTATGCCTGCGCGTGCGATCAAGAAGTTGGAAAGAAAAAAGAAGAGTAAATAATACGCAATTCGTAGTGCGTAAGGATAATCGCATGTCTATTCCTCAAACCGAAAAACAAGCACTTATTGATCTTGCCAATACCGCCCGTCAACGCGCGTATGCGCCTTATTCCAAATATCATGTCGGTGCGGCATTGCGGACAAAGACCGGGCGCATCTTTACGGGTGTCAACATCGAGAACGCCGCGTATCCGCATACGATCTGTGCCGAACGTGTAGCGATCTTCAAAGCGGTATCAGAAGGCGAAAAGGAATTTGAGGTCATCGCCGTCGCTACCGATAACGGTGGTTCGCCATGCGGTGGCTGCCGTCAGGTGCTGGCTGAGTTCGGATTGGATACGCTCGTGTTGATCGCCAATGGGGCTGGGGAGTTGCTGAAGGAAATGACCGTAAAAGAATTATTGCCCGAAGCGTTTACGCCGGAGCATTTGAGCAGATAAACACGAAAACAGGTAAACACGTGTTTACCTGTCTACTTGTGTCCTTGTCTGCATATCCACCATGCCTGAAACCAAATTCCGTTCCTTTCGTGTGGATGCGGTTGTGTTGCGCCATAGCAATTATGGTGAAGCCGACCGCCTGTTGACGGTCTACACGCGCGAACAGGGGAAGATGCGCATCCTTGCGAAAGGCGCGCGCAAGATCGCTTCACGTAAAGCCGGGCACATTGAACCGTTCACCCACGTTCGCTTACAACTCGCCAAGGGACGCGATACGTTCATCGTTACGCAAGCTGATACAGTGGATGCCTATCTGCCTTTGCGCGACGACCTGATCCTCACAAGCCAGGCTGCGTATGTGATGGAATTGTTGGATCGCTTCACATATGAGAATGATACCGAGAATGCCTCCACGTTTAGGTTGTTGACAGATACACTCGCGCGTCTCGCCTCCAAAGCCGACCCGTGGCTGGTCACACGTTATTATGAAATGCGCCTGCTCGATTACATGGGTTTTCGTCCGCAGCTTTTTGAATGTGCCAACTGTGGCAAGGAGATAAAAGCGGAAGATCAATTTTTTTCATTTACTGCGGGTGGTGTGATCTGTCCGCGCTGTGGGCAGGGCTTGCCGAATTTGAGAAATATTTCTGTGGAGACGCTCAAGTACCTGCGTCACTTCCAACGCTCCAGCTACGCTGAGGCTTCTCGTGCACGACCCAGCCCCGAGGTGCAGCAGGAGGCGGAAGTCCTGATGCAGGGCTATTTCACCTATTTACTGGAAAGAGAATTGAACACACCGGGGTTTTTGAAAAAGATAAAACAATAGCGCGAGAGCTAATCTCGCGCTATTGTTTTCTACGCTTAACTTTGACACGCTGCTTTTTTGTGAAGCGCAGGTCCAGGCGTTGTGTGTGGATCTCTTCTTCGGCTTTCACGTGGTCTGATACATAACCGAGACGCCGCAGGGTGATGCGCCGCAGCCAGTTGAAAATATATTTCCGCATCAGGTCATCTTCTTCATAGGGGTGCGGGATCGTGGTAGCGTTCTCAAGCGCAGTTCTCAGTGCTGCCGCACTGTCACCCGGAAATTCGGTGGTGCCTGTGCCAATTGCCCAATAGACATGCGCGTCACTTCCGGCGGTTTTTGCGAACGGCAGATACGCTGAAAGTCGTTGGACTCTTTCGTCGAAAGGCTGGGTGGTCATGTTATACACTTCAATGCCGCGCAGAACGTTCTTGAGCGCAGGCTTGTTCAACACACTGATCACATTGTCCATGCTGAGACTGCCCGGTAATTGATTGAACGGATGCGGCGCCACCGCAATGCCACCCAACCCACCGATATGTTTTAAAGTTTCATCCAGTGATAAACCGCGCGGGGGAATCTTCTCGATGAACAATGCCAGCAAATGTCCGTCCCGTGTCGAAACCTCCACGCCGGGCACCACTTCCAGCTCGTATTGCGAAGCCAGCTCGCGCGCATCGAACGCGCCGCGAATATCATCATGATCTGTGATCGCGATGACATTCAAGCCCACGCTGGATGCCTGCTTCAATACGCCGCGCACCGTGGTGGTGGCGTCGTAACTATAAATGGTGTGGATGTGAATATCTGCTGAGCCCATAAAATATGGATATTCCTAAAATGCGGATGCAAAGTATAGCTGGTTATTTTCGAGACGACAATTAGATTGTCATGAAGCTAAAGATTCTGTAAGCTGCATTGATTTCAATGCATGCGTTTGCCCCAATTCAGTACAAAGATCCACGCGATCAGAATAACAATTGGTTTTAAGATGCGCCATAACAGGATCTGAAACCAGCGCCATTTGAGCGGATAAATAATATAGGTGATGATCCAACGTGCGATCAAAGTTTGACCGAGCGCGCTTCGCACTACCCGATGCTTGTATCTGCGAAATGAAAATTCGTTACGCTGAAACGACTCGCTGAGTTCGCGCGCAGCGACTGCGCCATAGCCCAATGCGATGCTAATGCCTTCGCCGAAGATCGGGTCTGCGCCCACGGCATCGCCCACCAACAACACGCGCGACACGGACATTGGATTCTCCGGGCTGAACCAGCGGATGGGATGTCCCTTGAGCTCATAATCATCCAAATTGAAACCGAAACGGGACATTTCTTCGGCAAGCGGTTCTTTTAATGGCGGGCGTTTTTCACCGGCGAGTAGATTCGTATCGTATATACCCCAACAGCGCATGGCTTCACCGTTGACTTGGGTGGGGAAGTCCCAGATATAACCGGCGATGTTATTGGGGACGGGGGAGAATTCAAAGTAGGCTTGCCCCCACCGCCCTGCGGGCAGGGAGGGGGTTATCACTTCCAACACACGCGCTGTATACACCGATGCATTGGGGAATATACAACGGCGTGTAATGCCATTCGAGCCATCGGCACCAACCACGACTTTTGCATGGAATGTACCCTGGTCTGTTTCGATGGTCACACCGTTTTGATCGGGAATAATATTCTTTACGGTCACCCCTTCTCTAATCTCTATTCCTCTACTCTCTGCCTTTTTTGCCAGCCAATGATCGAACTCGTTGCGCCGGATGACGCGCAGAGCATGTTGCCCGCGGATGCGGATGTTGAGTCCTTTGCCTGCAAAATCAAAGTGGATGTTATCCGCGGTGACGTGCGGGACTTCGTTGACATCCAAGCCCAGGCGTTCGAGCAGAATCTCGGCGTCGAGGGTGAGCCCTCCGGCGCAGAGCTTGAAGCGTGGATACTGTTCCTTTTCGAGAATCAGGATGCGGGTGGCGAGATGCGGAGC
>CAZMQE010000146.1:1258-4275 GCA_964568115.1 uncultured Anaerolinea sp. | reverse complement strand
TCGTTAAGCGTAGGCACCCGACCAGGTTTCAAAGTGACGTTCATCGTGCTCGTCATCTTTATAAAAGGTGATGTAGGTGAGCGCCTTATACGGAATGAATTTTTTCTCTTTGGGATCTTTGCGGGCGAGATCAAAGTAGGTATGCCAGGTGCCTGAATTGAAGTAGATCTGGTTGCCGCCGACTTCGTCGAAATCAAGCGGGATGGTTTCATGATGATGGGTGTGCCCATAGATGATATAGCGCGCCGAGTTATCGAGGAAGGCGGGTTCTTCGAGGGCGTGTTCGGCAAAGGATTTGTCATTGCCGGATACTCTGCGGTTTTGAATTCGGAAGATCAGGTTATCCACTGTCTCGAAGGAAATGAACTTGGATATTTTAATGGCGGCTTGCATGGCATCCACCATGTCGAATTTAAAATATTCATCCTTGTTTTTGACAAAATCAAGCCCGAGGAATTTATCAGAGAGATTGTCCCAGATCGATTTGAGATCGGTCTCGGGGATGCCGAGAAGTTTGTTCTCGATGGCAAGCCTTTTGATCTGACCTGTGATCCAGAGCGGTGTTGCCAGCGCCGGGCGGACGTTCGTAATGTGCCGCAGGTTGTTAACAATATCGTTGTTGAGTTTGGGAGTCCGTTTGAGCTGCTCGGGGTAACGATTGCAAACTTCCATGGTGAAAACATCACCCAGGGTTGATCGGTCGCGTCCCTGTTTGGTATCGAAGTTGAACGAGTCGTAACAATCGCCGTGCCGGGCGAAGACTTTATATTCTTTGAAGAGTCTCTCGATCTCGGGGGATTTGTCCGTTTCCCAGGGAGAGTTGGGATCGAGTTTGTGCAGGTCGTATGGGAATGGGGTGGGCGGGTTGCTTAAACCCATGGCGTCGATGATCTCCTGACGGATCTGGTCGAAGGCGGCGCCTTTCAAGTGGTAATACCAATCATGGTTGCCAACCATGTAATGGAAACGGACTTTGAGCGGGGTTTTGTTCAGGTCGGCAGGGTCGCGGTCACCGTTTCCGTTAATGGCATCAAAATTGATGAATTCGCCGGTGGAAAGTTTTCTGAAAACTTCCAGCCCTTCGGTGTTCTTTTCAAGAATGGCGCGGGTGACCTCCAGCAGTTTCGCCGCGAACATGGGATCGTTCGTGTCACTCCACGGGCGGATGTAGTTCTTATCACCCTGTTCGGTGATGCGGGCAAGTTTCACGCCATCGATGGTATCGTATTCTTCGTTGCCGGGCAGTGGAAACAGCCATTTGGTGGAGTGCAGCGGATCGATAATATCTCCCAGCAACAACACATCCAGCTCTTCGATGGGACGATATCGCCCCTGGCGTAAAGAGGCAAAGTGCGCATCCTGACGAACCCGTTTGGCGAACAAATAGAACGCGCTGGCTGGAATGGACTCGGCCGTGGTGCCGTCTCCGAGATGTAGGTCACTGATAACAACAAGCATGGCATTGCTCCTCTAAGTTCAACGGTTACATTGCGTTTATTATAGCCCAGTTGAAAGGTATAATTTTTGGATACACAGGAAGGCGGCATGATGGCGCGTAAAATTCTCGCATGGACGTTGATCGTTCTAAGTTCGATATTGCTCCTGTTGAGCATAGTGGGCATTGGCGCAGCGTGGATCTATAACGAGCCGTTGACTCGTGCAACAACCAGCCAGCTAAAGGCAATTGATAACGAACTTTCCCTCGCGCAAACCACGCTGGCATCTTCGCGCGTGGAGCTTGAACGTGCCCTGCGCATCGTGGATGCCACTGAAAAAGTGCTGGAAAAACTCGCGGAGCAATCCACCAGTGCTGAAAGCCTGCTCGATGGTATTCAGAACACCCTGGATGACAAACTGCTGCCTGAATTGAAAGTGACGCGTGAGCGCATTAATGCCGCACGCGACGCCCTGGTAAATTTGCAATCGGTACTGGCTGGGATCGGCAGCTTTATCCCAGGTGCTGACCTGAGCGCGCCCGATAAGATCGTGGCAGACCTGATCACCTCTGCCAATTCATTGGACTCTGATATTGCAAATGCAGAGGCGATTGCCAAACAAGCTTCGACCTTTGTCGGCGATACCTCGTATCTGTTGGGCGGCGACCTGACCGAGACACGGAACAGCCTCGAAAATTTTATCGCAGTGATCAAAGACTATGAACTAAAGGTCAAAGATTGGCGCGCACAAATTGCGGACTTGATGAAAGCATTACCGATATGGATCGACCGCGCTGCGCTCAGCCTGACGTTCTTTCTGCTCTGGTTCGCTCTTTCGCAGTTCGGTCTGTTCCTGCATGGACGCCTGCTCCTACGCGGACAGAATCCACTGGCTGCGTTGCGCGCGCAGAAATAGTACCAAGGGGCTTTGGATATTTCTTGACTTAGAACTTATGTTCTAATAAAATAGCCATCCTGTTTTCTCCTCTCACTTGAGGTGGGAGGTCTGACCGATCTTGCATATTTGATCTCTTGCGACAAGCTCTTTTGCCACAGAGGTCACAGAGAAAATGAGTTTTAAGAGCTTTTCTCAAAGGTCTCTGTGTGCTCTGCGGCTTTATTGCTCCTACTTATGCAAGAGGTCTATTGGCAGGATCAGGGATTGGCTTTGGTAAATGAAAAGATCAGCACAGCCGAATAACGTGTTTCTGGTTCATGCCCACAGTGACAAGGCAGCCGTGCACAAACTCTATAGCCGCCTCATCAAGGATGGCGTGCGTGCCTGGCTGGATGCTGAAAACCTCCAACCCGGGCAGGACTGGCAGCGTGAGATCCGCAAGGCGATCCTCAAAAGCGACGTGGTCATTGTCTGCCTTTCGCGCGGATTCGATCAACAGCCGGGTTATCGTCATGAGGAATTAAAGATCGCGCTCGAAAAAGCGAAACTGCTGACTGACAACGAGATCTTCATTATCCCTGTGCGGCTTGAAAAATGTGACATGCCCGCAGCCTTGCGTCACCTGCACCGCGTGGATTTGTTCGAAACCGGTGGGTATCAAAAACTGCTCCGCGTTTTATAAT
>CAZMQE010000146.1:0-1158 GCA_964568115.1 uncultured Anaerolinea sp. | reverse complement strand
CTCCACGGTTACGAATACGCCCACTCCAGTCCCAAGTGTTACGCCAATTCCTCTACCCGTTGAGATCACGGACTCCAAAGGCGTGACCATGCGCCTCGTTCCTGCCGGGGATTTCACTATGGGTAGTGATGCTGAAATGGCTGGCGATGCCCAGCCTGCTCACACCGTGACCCTGCCCGACTATTACATGGATGTGTATGAGGTCACGCGCGAGGGCTATCAGGCGTGTTTGCAAGCTGGGGTGTGCAGTGACGCGCTCAACGTGCCCAGCCTGGAGTCATACTTTGCAGAGCCGAACTTCCCCATGTCCAGCCTGAGTTGGGATGCGGCGAAAGCTTATTGCGAATGGCGTGGCGCACGTCTGCCATCTGAAGCGGAATGGGAGAAAGCTGCGCGCGGCACGGACGGTCGCACCTACCCGTGGGGCGAAGGCTATGACCTGTCCTATTTTCAAGCGGAGGCTGGCGGCGCGCATGCGGTGGGCATCTATGAAAAAGGCAAAAGTCCGTATGGAATGTATGATATGGCAGGCAACGGTTGGGAATGGACGGCTGATCCGCTGACGGTGTATCCGGGCAATCAGGGCGATCACAGCTATTACCGCGAAACAGACCGCGTATTGCGCGGCGGCTCGTGGGATCATCCCGATCAATACGTGGTGAGCACGTGGTTTCGCTTTGCGAGTGCGACTAGCGATACTTCGGGGTACATCGGTTTCCGTTGTGCGAAGGATGCGACTCCGTAAGAAACACTCAGCCGCAGGGATGATCGTCCCTGCGGTTTTTGGTTGTATAATTTCAGCCATTCATTCGAAAATGGGATCGATCATACTCAATGCCCAACACCCATTGCAGTCTCCTCATCTTCTTGCTGTAACCAGGGTGGTATGGTTGGATTTGAAAAGCTGTTTGTGTGAACGTTGAGGTTCTACAAGCTGCATCCATCAGCAAATTTCAAAAGTTATTGGTTTAGGTACCAGGAGGCTGGGATGCCCCAAAAAAAGAATAACCCCGGAAGATCAAAACAATTAAAAATGAAAGCGGAACTTATTCCCGCTGTTATTGGTGGCGTGCTTGCCATTATTGCCGCGGTGATTAGCATTACCCCAACATTGCTGAATACAACCGGTGCCATGATCGCTCAGCGTAAGACTGCGGA
>CAZMQE010000145.1:0-7820 GCA_964568115.1 uncultured Anaerolinea sp. | reverse complement strand
TTTGAAGGAAGGCTGGAGTTACTCAACGAAGCCACCAGCGGCGGCTTTAACGAAGTCCGTGATGATTATGCTTATACAGGCAACGCGGATAATCCCCGTAAACATCTACCAGAATTCAGTTTTGAGTTCGTGCAAAACGGCAGTCACCTGATCCCTGTGCAACAAGGTCTTTCATATACTTCACATCTTTACTGGAATTACATCGTTGGTCCCGGGCGTGTCTGGAAAGAAAACAGCGATAATGGTTACGCGCGTGCATCTTTCCCATTCGCACTCATTCAACGCAATTCAAACTGCACGCATAACGGCGAAATGACCTTCCTGTTCAACGCTTCTGGTATTTCAAAAGTCCGCTACCAGATCACACAGGAAACCTGCACCTACTACAAGGTCAATATGTGGGGACAGTTATCCGCTACATATACACCCTATGCCGTTACAAATTCTACGGCTTTGAAAAACGCCTATGCTCAAGAAGTAGCAAACCGCCTACCCACCAAGCCGATTTCTGCATTAACGACTGACTTCCCAAGCTCCGGTGTAGATGTTTCCAAATTCGGCAGCAATATTACTGCTGCACACATGACCACCTACGGCGTAGTCGTCAATGGCACCAACTACATCTCTGGCTGCGGCACACGCTATGGTCAATATGCCTTCTGCGGAAACATGCGTTTGCCATCCTACTCGACAGCCAAATCCGCTTTTGCGAGCATGGCACTGATGCGCTTGGGGCAAAAATACGGAACAGGCGTTTACAACTTGCTCATCAAGGATTATGTTTCAGAAGCAGCCAGCGCGCCGGGCAATTGGACAACCGTCTCTTTCAACCATGCAACTGATATGACGACCGGAAATTATCGCCTGGCTGGTTACGAGTCAGATGAAGGCGGTTCCTATATGAGCACCTTCTTCCTCGCTGAGCCATATGCCGATAAGATCACCGCCGCCTTCAACTTTCCCAACAAGAAAGCACCTGGACAATTGTGGGTCTATCACTCCTCTGATACGTTCATCCTTGCCCGCGCCATGAATAATTATCTCCAAACGCAGGAAGGCAGCGGCGCGGATATTTTCAACATGGTCCGTGATGAAGTTTATACGCCCATCAAACTTAGCGCTGGCACAATGACCACCCTCCGCACAGATAATGCAACTACAGGTAAACCCTTCGGCGGCTATGGTCTCTTCTGGACTCAGGATGACATTGCCAAAGTTGCCATCTTACTCAACAACCAGAATGGTGTTGTGAATGGAACGCAAATCTTGAATGCTTCCATGCTGAACGACTCGCTCCAAAAGAATCCCACCGATCGCGGCATTGATACTACCGGTACGGTGGCGTTCAAATACAACAATGGCTTCTGGGCAAAGAACATGACTCCCGCCGAATTCCCACAATATAGCTGTTCGTTCTGGATACCTTTCATGTCTGGCTATGGCGGTATCACGGTTGCGATGGGTCCCAATGGCGTGACCTACTACTACTTCAGTGACAACGAGGAATATTCCTGGTATGACGCGGTTAATGAAACCAACAAGCTAAGTCCCATGTGCCCGTAAATTGCGTACCTATCTGTAAAACAAAGACCACGATCCGTATGGGTTGTGGTCTTTGTTTTAATTTTCTTCATCAGAAAGAGGCTAAATATTTTTCAAGAAATTCATACAAACAATGTATGATGTTTGTTATTACCCAAATCTCCTTTTTCGTTCTATACTGAAAGCTACCGTAAAGGAAAAACATTGATGAACGAATTCCAATTTCTCACAACACACGTTGGTAGTGTCCCATACTTGAATGCCAATGAAATCACAGCGAAGTTAAACAAGCTGCTGGATGTCCCAGCTTGGCCACAATTAACACGGCGCTCTTTTCACGAGAATATGTACGTGCAGTACTCGTCAAAGCTGCCTGCACTTCGAGAGGATATTCAGCAGGAGAAGGTTTATTTTCAAACCAGTGCAGATATTACTGAAGCGCTCGAAGCGTTCTATACTCCGGTTGTCGCAGACGATGTCGAAGCCTTTGCATTACAGCCTGAATATGCGTCAGGGTTCTTGACCATGCTGGATGCATTACAAAAAACAAATGGCGAATGGGCGAAGGGACAGGTCACGGGACCGATCTCCTTTGGTTTAACCGTCACCGATCAGGACCTGCGCGCCAGCTTGTATAACGACATGCTGGCAGATGCTATCATCAAGAACATGAGTATGACTGCCCGCTGGCAAATCCGTCAGTTGAAAGCGGTGCGCCCGAACGTGATCCTGTTTTTGGATGAGCCGTATATGGCGGCATTTGGTTCGGCGTTCATCAGCCTGAGTCGTGAGCAGGTGATTACTTATCTCGATGAAGTGTTCGATTCGATCCATGCTGAGGGAGGCGTCGCTGGAATCCATTGCTGCGCCAACACCGATTGGAGTGTTTTACTTGCAACACAGGTTGATATTTTAAATCTTGATGCGTATGGGTTTATCGAGAATCTTGCGTTGTACCCTGCTGAATTTAGAGAATATCTTGATCGCGGTGGAAATATTTGTTGGGGAATTATCCCCAACAACGAGCAGATCTTTAACGAGACTCCGCTTGGGCTGGCTGACAGATTACGAAACGGGATCAAGCTGATCGTTGAGAAAGCCGCGGCGCGCGGAGTCACGATCAAAGCTGACGAGTTTGCGAGTCGCAGTTTGATCGCACCGGCATGCGGACTTGGCTCCACATCCATTGAAGTGGCAGACCGGGTGTTTGAAGTGCTGGCAGAAACAGGAAATATTTTGAAGAGCGGATGACTTATAGCATCACTGGAACTTTGAGTCATCCAACTGTTTCTTGAGTTTTTCTTCCTCTGTCATGCCCAACACAGAACTGGTCTCCTTGGAGCGTGCCAACTCTGCTTCCTCGGCAGCGCGGAGTTTTTGTATCGGCTCGCGCCGGACCACGCTCCACTTGCCGCAATATGGGCAACGATCGAATTTACTAAATGCAAGATTCACGCCATAGATATGCACCGCGAAAGGACGCTGGCATTTCGGGCAGATCGCGCCACCCATGGGATAGGTGCGAGGCGTGCCTGGTTCCAATGCTATGGTTTTGCGACCCGTGAGTATCGGTATAACAGCCGCTAACAAAACAGCCAGAACAGAAATACCCAAAATGGGGATCACGATCCGGATGGCGGCTTGGTTGCCCTCGGCAGCAGAAACGAAATTAGCATGGACGACCTTCGTCTTTAATTCCCTGCCATCTGATGTCAGACCAGCAGCATAGATCGCATGCAGACCGAGAGGGTAATCGTCTGTGGTGAATTGCAGTTTGAACGGCGCTTCAGTATCCTCGCCCATGACGCTGTCATCCATGTAGAAGACAACTTTGGTCAGCGTATCGGGTCCACCGACCTTGATACTGAATAGACCCTGAATATCTCCCCCGCCAGATGAATAACCAAAATCACGCGAGAAAGAGATGGTCAATTCATCGCTCTGAGCCTGTGCAACAAAAACAACGAACAGGCTTGCAAGTACCACGATCAATAAGGCAAAAGATAGTTTCTTCATTTTTATTTCCATCTTGTTAAAATGGCTTCGCGTTGAAAGAACTGCGTGGCAAGATATACCATCAGCGCGTCCACCGCCAACATCACCAGCGCAACGATCGAGATCAATTCACGGTCGAGAATAAACCAGCCCGCCATCTGACCAAAGAACCCGGCTAACAGCGGCAGGATGATCACCATCGAAATTTGCTCAGCCACACGCGGATCGTTGACCCGTGACGACACCATCAATGCAAAGGTCACTTCGAGAATGGCAAGCAGCGGACCAACAATGATGATCGCGATCAGCCAGCGTGCATCAAGTAACGCCGCCAACAGCAATTTATTCCTGACCAGGATCCACGAACCGACCGCAAAAACAGCAAAGGCGCCATACGTTGCGATGACCGCCGGGATGACTGCTGCGAGACATTTGCCAATCAACAACTCGGCAGTGGTGATGGGCGTTGCGAGCAATGGCTCGAGGCTGCGCGTGGTCTTCTCGCCGACGATCGAGTATGCCGCAATCGTGCCGGGAATCGCCATCGGCAGGATCATGAACATCAGCATGAACTCGCTCACCATGAAAACCTGAAAGCATTCCCCACTGGTCAACCCCTGCGGGCACATCGCGCCAACCATTTCAGAGGGCACTTCGGTATTCAACGAATTTGCCGTGCTGGTGCTGTTCGTGCCATAGATGATCGCCAGCGGCAGCGCAGTCATGATCAACGGCAGGAACGCCACCGTGAACAACACCATGCGATTCTTGAAAACTTCCGCCCATTCCTTGCGGACAATTGTTTTGATCTTTTTTGTGTTCATGCCTGTTTCACCAATTGGAAATATACATCTTCAAGCGAATGGCGCAACTCGCCGACAAAGCGCAGATCTGCACCCGCACCGACCAACGCCCGAATGATTTCGGGATTTTGAGAATCGGGATCGTCCAATGTCACGACAATTTTATTCTCGACGATCTTCACATCATGCGCAAAGGCGAACTTGCTCACCGCTTCAACCAACCCGTTGCCTGCCTCGCGTAAATGGAAGACGACCTTACGCCCGAACAGTGTTTGGCGCAGTCTCGCTGGTGTATCAACCACGAGCAGATAAGATTTGAAAACACCGATGCGGTCGCACAAGCGATCGGCTTCATCGAGGTTGTGGGTGCACATAAAAATGGTGCGCCCCTCTTTGCGAAGTTCGGCAATGAAGTCACGCACCAGCTTCGAGGCTTCAGGGTCTAGTCCGGAGGTTGGCTCGTCGAGAAACAAGAGGCGCGGCTCATGTAAAAGTGCACGGGCAATGGCAAGCTTCTGCTTCATGCCTTTTGAGAACGTGCCAGCCGCGTCATTCCGCCGCTCCCACAGACCGAGCATCCGCAGATATTTCTCCACCTGCCCAGCCACGTCTTTGACATCATAGAGTTCGGCATACAGCCGCAAGTTATATTCTGCAGAAAGGTTATCGTACATGCCGGGCGTTTCGGTCAGCACACCAACCGATTGGCGGATCTCAGTATCCTGTTTACCGGTCTCGAAGCCGTTGACGATCGCTTTCCCGGCCGTTGGACCGATCAGGCTGGTGAGCATGCGCACCGTGGTGGTTTTCCCTGCGCCGTTCGGACCGAGGAAGCCAAAGACTTCCCCTTCCTGCACATCGAGGTTGAGTCCCTCCACAGCGGTGACAGTACCAAATTTTTTTGTCAGGTTTTCAGTTCGAATCATAGTTTCCTTTTGCACGCTTCATTGATATTTTGAATTATCCAAATTATCGGGCGTCTCTTCCATCGGCTCCAGCTTGGGCATAGGCATGGGGGAAACAGAAACAGGCTGCGGGTTGTCTGGTTCCGGTTGTCGTAAGCTGAAGATGATGATGACGCTCAAAACTGCGAATCCGCCAGCAAGTGCCTCGACTCCATACATCCCCAAGGGTTGTAATAAATACACCACACTGGCATCGATGAGAGCATGATATAAAACCGCCAGCCAAACCCAAAACCATTGCTTGCGCGTGAAGGTCTGCATGACAATAACCGAAAAGGCAATCTGCACTGGGATGGTGAAAAACCGCTCAAGCGCACCGAGTAAAGATGCGTACCATGTGGCAGACCAATACGTTGTGATCTGTCCTTGCGCCACCTCAAGTTGCGCGGCTGGCACGATAGTGGCAAGGTCAACATTGCGATAGGCAGCCAACTGCATAAATGAATAAAGAACAAGAATACCTAAAATGATCGCTTCGACGCCGCCATGTCCGGCTCCCGCGAGGACACCTTTTCGCCAGGAGCGGGCATCTTTTGCCCACCAGCGGAACATGCCATACCGGAAGAGTTCTTCAAACAAGCCAGCACTTAAGCCAAGGAAAATCGCGTTGAAGATGAGCTGATTGGGTTTGGACCAATTAACCATTGAGGTGCGATTGAGGAGCGCACCAGCCGCGGAGTTGAAAGGGATATGCCCAACCTGCGAAAGGATAAATGTCCCCGCGCCGATGAACCACAATCCCCAGCCAAGTTTCCAGCGGCGAGTTAGGTAGATCGCCAGACCGATCGGCATGGCGATCATCAGTAATCCATTCAACAAATGTGCCCAAAACAAAATATCCACTTTGACTCCAGTCGTGTGAAATTGATACTTACAGGATTTTCTGCATCATCTCAGCTACAGCTTGATATACGGGCGACTCATCGCCAAGTTCCACAAGCGGCTTGCCAGAAAATTCGAATTCAGCCAGATCCTCATTGGTTGGGACTGTGCCCAACAAAGGTACGTTCAATTTATCCGTAAAGGATTTTAATTCGGGGGGCATTACACCGCGCAAACGATTCACGATGAGATAGGCGTTCTCGATGTTGATATCGAGTTCTTTGCGCATGTCAGCAATACGTTGTGCCGCGACCAGTCCACGTTGTGTGGGATCACTGACGATGAATAGATGCTGCACATCGCGCGTGGTGCGGCGCGAGAGATGTTCCATGCCTGCTTCATTATCAATGACCACATACGCATAATGTTTGCTCATACCATCGATCACTTCGCGGAGGTTGTGGTTGACCGCGCAGTAACAGCCCTGGCCCTCACCACGTCCCATTGCGATCAGATCAAAGCGTGAACCTTCCGCCAATGACGAACGGACTTGATAATCCAAATAATCGCGTTTGTTGACTCCGCCGGGCATGGTCCCCATTGCCGCGCCGCCTTGCGCCAATGATGATTTCACCTGCTCCAACATATCTTCGCGGATGTCACCAACAGTCCACTCGAGATCGAGTCCCAAGACCATGTTCAGGTTGGAGGAGGGATCAGCGTCAATGGCGAGAATACTGCCCGTTTGATGCTGGGCAAGATATTTGATGATCATGCCCGAGATGGTGGTTTTGCCAACACCACCTTTGCCAGCCAGCGCAATGGTGGTGGTCATTCCATTACCTCATCGTTCGTCAATTCATTAACCATCTTGATGATCTGTTCAGTGGAGACTTTCAGACTTTCCACATAATCATATACAGGGACACCCAGCCGATCTGCCTCTTGTACTTTCAGATCAGCAGGCAAATAGCCCAGTAACGGCAATCCCGGAGTTTCGTTTTCAAGGAATCTGACTTCATCTTCATTACGGACTTTATTTCCCACCAGATATAAGCGCATCAGACCGATGTCATTCGCCAGTTTCTTGATCTGCGCGGCTGTGCCGAGACTGCGCCGCGTTGGTTCGACGACGACCAACATCGCATCAACGAAGTCCACGGTGGCGCGGCCGAGATGTTCAACGCCGGCATACATATCGAGCAACAACATTTCATCTTTGCGGAAGAGCAGATGTGTGAAAAGTGTTTTGAGCATCGCTGCTTCGGGACAGATACAACCTGAGCCGCCCAACTCGACACTGCCCATTTCAAGCAGACGTACACCGCGATGGAGCACACTAAAGCGTTCGGGGATATCATCCACGCGCGGGTTGAGGGTGAAGAAGCCGCCAACCGTTCCGGGTTTGGCGCCGGTGCGTTCTTCGATGAGTGCGTCCATTTCAGCGATGGGATGAAGTTGCGCGCGCAGTTCAGGCGGAAAGCCCAACGCGCCCGCAAGACACGGGGATGGATCAGCATCCGCGGCAAGCACCTGCCTGCCCATATCCGCGTAGGTTTGTGCGAGTAAAGCTGTGAGCGTGGTCTTGCCCACGCCGCCTTTCCCTGTAATGGCAAGTTTCATAATCTACTCCTAACCTAATCATTCTACATTCCACCTACTCGAAAGAATAGTGACAGAATTCCTCCATTTA
>CAZMQE010000144.1:0-7888 GCA_964568115.1 uncultured Anaerolinea sp. | reverse complement strand
CATCATGACTGTTGAACTCGATCAAGTTCCCTTCGGGATCGAAAAAGTAAAACATTCGACAGTGCAGCCAACTCGATGTATTTGAATGTACGATCTCAATGCCGAGCTGCTCTATCCGTTTCTTTTCAGACTCAAAATCATCGAGCGCAATGCGAATGGCAAAATGAGAAAGGGTAGTTAGTTTCGGGTCGATTTGAGGAGATTTATCGCGCGTGAACCAATCTATCCATTTCTCTTCGAAAAGCGCCATGTGGTCATTACCTGCCCCGACGGCATAAAATATAATTGTGCCATTGCTATCTTTGATTTCTCGTAGAATTTCAAGACCTATCACTTGTTCGTAAAATCTTCTCATCAGATCAAGATCGTGGACACGCAACGCTATTTCAGCAACTCCTGTAATCGATAGGTTTGGCTTGTTCATGACTACTCCTTTGACTTGTATGGCTATAAAACACACGGACATTTATCTCGTTACGTGTCTAAAGCAGTAGTGAAGCACATAGGATAGATGTTAAAAGGACTCTCAAGGTTTCAAGCCTGAGAGTCCGTTTTCGAGAAGTTGCAGTCAATGCTGACCAAGTGATAAACGGCGTGAATTAATTAACTGGTGTCGGTGTTGGGGTGGGCGGATAAAGTGAATCTGGAACCAAGGTCGGAGTTTGGATCATGTCGGGAAGGCAGTATCCAGGCGGGGTGGCAGGGAGGGATGGAGGGGTAACGATGTTGTTGGCTTCGTCACTTTCGATGATCTGGTTTTGTGGATCGATCATGATCCGATACCTGCCGTTGGGCGAGGCTGGAAATTGAAGAACCATGCTGTGTTGAGGTTCCAGTGTCCCTACATAGATCACATGTCCGCTCATGAGTTCCTCTACGATGACATCCGGTGCTGGTGCGTATCCTTGATTGAAAAGCATCGCGGTCAATTCGTAGCCTCCCAGACAGTTACCGTTTATATCCACCATGCTGATAAGGCTCGACGTGATCATCAGGTCTGGTAGTGAAATTATCGTAGGGGTTTCAACAATGATCGGAGTGGAGACTGGCGCTGGTTGACCGATGTTGATGGTGATTGGTCCGCAGGCAAGCGCAAGCAAACCTGCAATGATGGCTGGAATGATTTTTGATTTCATATTTTCCTCTTTATTAAAAAACGGATCGTGTTTTATAAAAGTTCCAGAAAACTGTGTTCAGGGTGAAATAACCAGAGAATAGTAGAGAAAAGGACTCTCAAGGTTTCAAGCCTGAGAGTCCTTATCGTTAAGAGGTCTGACAGGTCTCTCGGAAAGCTTGACTGTTTCGGACCTTTGTCCATGGGTTGGTCTTGATTAACATCGACATAGTGAGACCCGTCAGGTTTGCACGGGCAGGGTACAATTGGGGAAACAAAAGGAAAATCACATGGGCAAATTCCTTGGCTACCGCTGTTCGTTGTGTGCTACCGAATATTCTCCGACCGAAATCACCTATACCTGTCCGAAAGATGGCGGGAACCTGGATGTGGTGCTCGATTACGACACCCTCAAGAATAAATACCAGCCCGATGACATCCTCTCACGCAACGACCTGTCGCTGTGGCGGTATCTGCCGCTCTTGCCGGTGACCGAACCCGAAGGCGATGCGACTCCGCTCCACGCCGCGGGTGGGACGCCCGTTTTCAAGTTGACGCGTCTCGCTCAACAATTGGGCTTGGCGAATCTCTGGCTCAAGGATGAGTCACGCAACCCGACTGCCTCTTTCAAAGACCGTGCCTCTGCCATCGTGGTGGCGCGCGCGCAGGAAATTGGTGCGGAATTTATTGTGACCGCCTCCACCGGCAACGCAGGCGCGGCACTC
The DNA here is from genome assembly GCA_964568115.1 of uncultured Anaerolinea sp. GTDB lineage: Bacteria > Chloroflexota > Anaerolineae > Anaerolineales > Villigracilaceae > Defluviilinea. Next base: position 6,049 of record CAZMQE010000144.1, on the reverse strand, counting down.
GCAGGGATGTCTGCTGCGGTGGGACAAAAAGCCATTATCTTCGCTCCAAAATCTGCGCCGCAAGCCAAGGTGGCACAGTTGTTGATCTTTGGCGCAAAAGTTATTTTGGTTGATGGTACCTATGACGACGCGTTCGACTTAACGATCAAATGCGCGAATGAATTTGGCTGGTATTGCCGCAACACGGGCTACAATCCGTTCACAGTGGAAGGCAAGAAGACCGCGGCTTTTGAAATTTGGGAATGGTGGCAGGATGCGCACGCCCGATGGCATGAGGAATTCGGTCAGGACTTGGACCATTCGCCGTTGACGGTGTTCGTTTCAGTGGGGGATGGCAATATCATCTCAGGGATTCACAAAGGCTTCAAAGATCTTTATCAACTCGGCTGGCTGCCGCGCATTCCGCGCATCATTGGTGTCCAGGCGGAAGGTTCGGCTGCGATCTCGAACGCGTTCCATGGGAACACAGAGACGATCACACCCGTCTCTGCTACGACGATCGCTGATTCGATCTCTGTCGATCTGCCGCGCGATGGCGTGCGTGCGGTCCGCGCGGCGAAGGAAACCGGCGGCACGTACGTTAATGTATCAGATGAGGAGATCATCCACGCGATTGCGGAGCTCGGCAGGGTGGGCGTCTTTGCGGAACCGGCTGGGGCTACGGCTTATGCTGGTTTGGTCAAAGCAACAGCTACCGGCGTAGTCGGAAGCGCGGATCCCATCCTGGTGCTGAATACCGGCAGCGGACTCAAGGACGTCCGCGCGGCGATGCAGGCTGTGAATCCGGCGCCGGTCATTGAACCAACTTTGGAGGCAGTGAAGAAGTTGCTATGAAAAATGAAACACAGTGGACTTTAGCGTTTCGATATTTGATGGGCATACTGTTCTTTGCCGCAATTGTTGCGTTCCTGTTTTACGCGCATGAAGCGGTGCGGAATTTGGTGATCGCCGGTTTTGTGGCGTATCTGATCAACCCGGCGGTTGAATATCTTTCCAAAAGTACAAGGATGACGCGTACTGCCGCGGTCAACATTGTGTATTTTTCAGCGCTCATTCTGTTGGTGGGCGTGCCCGCCACATTGACACCGATCTTTTATGATGAATTGCAGATCGTGATCCAGGACTTGTTGGATATTTTTGATCAATTGGGTGCTACGCTTTCGCAGCCGGTGCAAATTGGGAATTTGGTCTTCCATTTGGAAGCCTGGGGGCAGAACCTTTCACAGCTTCAAGGCGCGTTTCTCACGCCCCTGCCAGAAGAGGCTCTGCAATTGCTCGAGACCACCTCGGTGGGTGTGTTGTGGTTCCTCATCATTCTGGTGAGCGTTTATATATTTTTATCTGAATGGCCCCAGATGCGTGAGAGTATGTTCAGTTTTGTTTTGCCGCCTTACCGTGCCGAGATGCGAGAGTTATATAAACGCATTCGCCGGGTTTGGATGGCTTACCTGCGCGGGCAGATCGTGTTGATGATCATCGTGGGTGTGGTGTTCACGATCGTATGGTTGTTCATGGGCATCCCCGGCGCGTTGGTGCTCGGTGTGCTCGCCGGGTTGTTCACGCTCGTGCCAGATGTGGGTCCCTTCATTGCCGTATCGCTCGCGGCGGGCGTGGCGTTGCTCGAAGGCTCCACCTGGGGTCCGCTTGCAAACCTGCCCAATTTTTGGGTGGCGGGCATTGTGGTTGCTTCTTATTTGGTTTTGATCAACCTAAAGAATTTTTTCCTGCGCCCGATCATCATGGGCCGCAGTGTCCACATGAATGAAGGCTTGATCTTTATAGTTATTATTGTGGCGACCATTCTCGAAGGCATCATCGGCGCCCTGTTGGTCGTGCCGGTGCTGGCTTCGGTCGTGGTGATCGCAGGGTATGTGCAGCGCCGTGTGCTGGGCCTCCCACCCTTTGAAGATGATGGTAGCACGCAATTCGTTGCCCCTCCTGAAAAGATCAAACCACCCAAACGCGGATTGCGCGGCATAAAGACCGAGCGTGTGGATGAATCGCTAGACTCTCTGGATAATGATGACGAGCCCGCTGCCTTCGCCTCGCAGCCTGTTTCAGCCTCAAAAGCCGTATCTACTTCCAAAACGAATCCGGCTCGAAAGAAAAACAACAGATGAAGATTACCTATTCGATCATTGCACCCATTTATAACGAAAAAGAAAACCTGCCCGAACTCCAGCGCCGCGTCACAGAAGTGCTGGACTCCACCAACGAACCCTGGGAACTCATCCTCGTGGACGATGGCTCCACCGATGGCTCCACGGATATTATTCGCGAACTCGCAAAGAAAGATGAGCGCGTGCGCCCCATTATCTTCGCGCGCAATTTCGGTCATCAGATCGCCATCACCGCCGGTTGGGATTACGCGCGCGGTGATGCGGTTGTGATTATTGACGCCGACTTGCAAGACCCGCCTGAACTCATTCTTGAGATGGCAAAAAAATGGAAAGAAGGCAATGAAGTTGTTTACGCAGTGCGTGCCGAACGCGAAGGCGAATCCTGGTTCAAGCTAATGACGGCTTCTTTGTTTTACCGCATTATCTATCGCATTACGGATGTAAAGATTCCGCTCGATACAGGTGACTTCCGCTTGATGGACCGCAAGGTGATCAATGTGCTCAAGCAGATGCGCGAGCGCCATCGCTTCCCGCGCGGCATGTCGGCGTGGGTGGGCTTCAAACAAGTGGGCGTGGAATATAAACGCGCCGCGCGCAAAGCAGGTGAAACGAAGTATCCGTTCCGCAAGATGTTCCGTTTGGCAATTAATGCGGTGACCGGTTTTTCCTACTTCCCACTACAGGTCGCCACCTATTTTGGATTCGCCTCAGCAGGCTTTGCCATTCTGGTTATTCCGATTGTGATCTACCTGCGCATCACCGGCTCACAAGCCTTCTTTGGGCAAGCATCGACATTGATCGCGGTGTTATTTTTGGGCGGCGTGCAATTGATCTCTTTGGGCGTTCTCGGCGAATACATCGGGCGTTTGTACGACGAAGCCAAAGGACGACCGTTATACATCGTCCGTGAAGCACCGGAAGATTAATTTTTCATCCTTCATTTTTCATCCTTCATCTTTCATCCTTTCCCTCAATGTCCCTCGCTTTCCTCCGCGATAAAGCTTTCTTCCGCGCCATGCTTGCCCTGGCAGTGCCGGTTGCCTTTCAGCAACTGATCACTGCCGGGCTCAACATGATCGATGTGCTCATGGTCGGTCAATTGGGCGAAGCCTCCGTGGCTGCATTGGGATTGGCGAATCAGATCTTCTTTCTGCTGATCCTCTTCCTGTTCGGGACAACGAGCGGCATGGCGATCTTCACCGCACAATATTGGGGTAAGGGCGATACGGAAAATATCCGCAAGGTATTGGGGATCTGTCTGGTGTTGGCGATCTCTGTAGCGGCGTTATTTTCACTGGCGGCGACGTTGATCCCTGAACGCCTGATGAGCTTTTATACTGAGGACCCTGAAGTGATTCAGCTCGGCAGCGAATATCTGCGCATTGTGGGGTTGAGCTACGTGCTGATGGCGATCTCGGTCTCGTATATTTCCGTTCTGCGCAGCATCACGCTGGTGACAATGACCATGATCGTATCGGTCTGTGCCTTGGTAATCAAAACATTTTTGGGATATTCCCTGATCTTCGGTCATTTCGGTCTGCCCGCACTCGGTGTGCGCGGCGCAGCGATCGGTACTGCCACCGGCTGGGCATTTGAATGTATCCTCTTGTTGATACTCGTCTATGTGCGCAAGACGCCCCTGGCTGGTAACCCGTTCACTTTCTTCCATTTCAACCGTGCCTTCCTGCTCAACGTATTGCGCACATCCATGCCTGCTGCGGTCAATGAAGTGATCTGGTCGTTCGGGATCACAACCTATACTGCGGTCTATGCCCGCATCGGTACCGATGCCATCGCGGCGATCAACATCAACGCCACGATCGAAGAATTGGTGTTCGTGCTATTTATTGGGTTGGGGAATGCCTGTTCCGTGATGGTGGGCAACAAGATCGGCGAAAAGGACCGGGACACTGCCTTCGAATACAGCCGTCGCTTTACGATCCTGGCAGTGACGCTCTCCATCATGGGCGGTGTGTTGGTCTTTTTTATACGCGATGTGGTCGTTGGCTTATATCAACTTTCGCCCTCAGCCGCCTTCAATCTGCGGAACATCATGCTGGTGTATGCGTTGTCCGCGTGGCTGCGTGTCTTTAATTTCATGCTCTTCATCGGCGCCCTGCGTGCAGGTGGCGACACGCGCTATGCCATGTTTACAGAACTATTTTCCATTTGGTTGATCGGCGTCCCTGCCGCGCTCATCGGCGGATTCGTTTTGCATTACCCCGTATACATTGTGTATGCCATGGTCTTATTGGAAGAAGCCGCCAAAGCGCTGATCATCGTGCGGCGCTACCTTTCGCGCAAATGGATCCACGATCTCGTGAATGTGGAAGTGTAAAGGTTAGACCAACTCGATTGTTTTCATGCTCGTGCCATTCTTGCGGAAGGACGCGAGATTTAAAAAGGGCTTGCCATTAAATTGTTGCAGACGGATGTCCATTGTGTCGCTTCTTTCTGCCGAATAGTTGCTTCAACTCTTCAAGCCTGCCTTCGCTGACGTTTGCCAGTAAGAGCGTCATACCGAACACGACCAGCACATTCGTAATGAAAAAGAATACCACTTCCTCAAGCGGCAAAATCCCAAAAAATAAAATGCCAGTCGTCTGAGCCGGGGAAATGGACCACGTCGTATCTTTCAACGCCACAATATCCATCAACGATAAATATGTTCCGGGGATCAAGATTGCCCAAATCACCAGCTTGCGATAATGCCAGAGAATATCCGCACCGAACAAAAGCTGCGGAAGAATCGCGGGTAATGCCCAGAAGAGGGTGATGGATAAATAGGTGATGGGTTGATTGTCGCTAAAGAAGAGATACGTGAAAATAATCCATACGGAAATAAGTATACAAGTAGACACGTAGACAAGTGTCTTGTTTGGTTTGAATTCAGCGGCTGGGGGCGAAAGCCTGCGAGCCAGAAACCACCACCACAGCCCGGAAAGAATTGTTTCCACCACAAAGAATGTATATTCTTCAATCGGGACATAGCCAAACACAATGCCCGTCACCAAATCAGGGTTGTAATACCACACACCGGTTGCCACAAGATAGTTATCCCATGGTGTGGTGTAAATCACTGCCAACAAAACGTGGATGCCGATCGCAATCCACACGGCGCGCCCATTGCGGAAGCCAGGGGTCTGTTTATTGTTCCTATTATCCCAAAGCGTGATGGCAAGGAATATCAGAATGGGGATGAATAAAAAGCGTAGGAGAAATCCGAAGTAGGTCATTGTTTCAATCCAACTCTGGTGGTTGAGTAGGCGGCGTGTTCCTTCGCCGCCGTACACTTGCACCAGCACGCAAGTGCTGGTGTCGAAACCACCTGTAAGCAAAAGTATTCTGGTTAGTAGTGGTTTCGATACGCCCCTCGCAAAGAACGCTCAGGGCTACTCAACCACCAAGTTTCTCTTTAATATTTTCATCATCACACCCGGGCGCGGTTCCAATGTTGCGCCCATGTGAGCGTGGATCTTGTGATTCGTAAATTCAAATGTATGAGTCTGCAACAAGCGTGACATCACGATGCGTGCCTCCGCCTGACCGAATGCGCCGCCAATACACGCACGCGGACCGCCGCCAAACGGCACATACGAAAACGGCGGAGTCTTGCGTCCGCGGGCGAAACGTTCGGGGCAGAAGTCTTCGGCGTTCTCCCAGATCTCAGGGTCACGGTGAGTAAGATAGATGGAATAGAACATGCGCTGCTCAGCCGGTACGTTGCCTTCGCTGAATTCCATTTCTTTTGCCACACGCCGATTGCCAATGTGAATGGGCGGATACAAACGCAGACTCTCTTTGATAACTTGATCGAGCAAGGCTGATTTCGCTTGTGAGTCCACTTCATTCACAACGCGAGCATGCACATCAGCATGTTGACCCAATAAAGCGAACGTCCATGCCAGCAGGGCGGTGGAGGTATCGTG
>CAZMQE010000143.1:0-7888 GCA_964568115.1 uncultured Anaerolinea sp. | reverse complement strand
TCTATCGCCGCGTGATCAACCGCAACAACCGCTTGAAGAGATTGCTCGAACTCGGTGCCCCGGATGTCATCATCCGCAACGAGAAGCGTATGTTGCAGGAAGCGGTTGACAGCCTCATTGATAACTCACAGCGTGGCAAAGCTCTTTCCCGCCGTGGCCGCCGCGAACTCAAATCCTTGAGCGATATGCTCAAAGGCAAAAAGGGACGCTTCCGCCGTAACCTGCTCGGTAAGCGCGTGGACTATTCCGGTCGTTCCGTGATCGTGGTGGGTCCGCAGTTGAAGTTGAATCAGTGCGGTCTGCCCAAGAGCATGGCGCTTGAGCTGTACCGTCCGTTCGTGATCGCCCGCCTTGTGCAGGGTAACTATGCTGCCAATGTGAAGGGTGCCCGCCGCTTGATCGAACGCAACCGTCCCGAAGTTTGGGAAGCGTTGGAAGGCGTGATCGGCGAACGTCCCGTTTTGTTAAATCGTGCGCCGACCCTGCATCGTTTGGGTATTCAGGCGTTTGAACCGATCCTGATCGAAGGCTCGGCGATTCAATTGCATCCGTTGGTCACCACCGCGTTCAACGCTGACTTTGACGGCGACCAAATGGCTGTACATGTTCCGTTGTCACAAAAGGCAGTCAATGAAGCGCGGACGCTGATGCTCGCTTCAAAGAACCTGCTCAAACCGGCTGATGGTGAACCGATCATTTCCCCCTCCAAGGATATGGTGTTGGGCGTTTACTATCTGACCATGAAACAGAAAGCCAATCACAAGGGCGATGGACGCGCCTTCTCCAACTTCGATGAAGTGGAAATGGCGTATGCGTTGGCTCAGGTGGAAGTCCACTCTGAGATCAAGATCAACGCCATGACCTGGTATGACGATAAGGGTGATCGTCTTTCTGAACCGCAAATGCGCGTGATCGACACCACAGTTGGCCGTGTACTTTTCAATCGTGTGCTGCCTCCTGAAGTCCAGTTCGTCAACGAAAAGCTGGATAAGGGCGGCGTGAAAGATTTGATCGCCGAAGTCTACGAACTATGTGGACAGGAAAAGACCACTGACGTGGCTGACAAAGTCAAAGCCATTGGTTTTGAATACGCCACCCGTTCAGGTATAACGCTCGCTGTGGCTGATATCACCATCCCGCCGGAACGTAAGGGTATTATCGAAGAAGCCCTCAAAGCCGTGGAATTGGTGCAGCGCGATTTCCGCCGCGGTCTGTTGACCGAGCAGGAAAAGAACGAGCGTGAGATCGAAGTCTGGCAGGCGACCACGGAAAAAGTGGGCGACGCGGTCAAGAAGTACATGGACCCAGATGGCAACCTCTCGACCATGGCGTCCTCCGGCGCGACCAAAGGTGGTTTCTCCACCATTTCGCAGTTGGCTGGTATGCGTGGTTTGATGGCGGATCCTTCAGGTCGTATCATTCCGATGCCGATCCGTTCGAACTTCCGCGAAGGTTTGACCGCGCAGGAATACTTTATTTCCACGCACGGTGCCCGTAAAGGTCTGGCGGATACCGCTTTACGTACAGCGGATGCCGGTTACCTCACCCGCCGCCTCGTGGATATTGCGCAGGATATCATCATCAACGAACACGATTGCGGTACGCACGATGGTGTTTATATCCGCCGCAAGGATGATGTGGCTGGTCAGGCCATGAGCAGCCGTTTGTTTAGCCGTTTGTTGGCTGAAACGGTCATCGACCCGAAAACTGGCGAAGTGATCGGTGAATATAATGACATTATCAAACAGGACCTGGCGCGCAAGCTTGCAGCTACCGGTTTATCAGAAATTAAAGTTCGCTCGCCGTTGACTTGCGAATTACAGCATGGGATTTGTTCCAAGTGCTATGGTCTCGACCTCGCACGCGGTACCATGGTGGAGCTTGGTTCGGCGGTCGGTATCGTTGCTGCGCAATCCATTGGTGAGCCTGGTACCCAGTTGACCCTGCGTACCTTCCACACCGGTGGTGTGGCTGCCACGAGCGCCGATATTACAACGGGTCTCCCCCGCGTGGAAGAAATTTTCGAAGCGCGCAAGATGCCAAAGGGTGAAGCTGTTGTCGCAGAGATCAGCGGCACGCTCCACATCAACCAATCAGAAAAGTATGCCGATATTCGCGAAGTAACCATCGAGCACAGTGAACTCGTGAGCGATGAATACAGCCTGCCCGAAGACTGGAAGTTTGCGGTCAAGGATGAGGTGGAAGTCAAAGTTGGGGATGTGCTGGCAACTTTGGACGAAGCGAAGATCGTCGCCCAGCATGGCGGGCGTGTCCGCGTGGAGAAAAAGGATCGCAAGGTGATCGTCTCGTACGACCAAAAAGAGACGACTACCTATGATGTTCCCAATACTTCCCGCTTGCTCGTCAAGAACAACGAAAAAGTGGAAGCTGGTACGCCGCTGACCGAAGGCTCGCTCAACCCGCATCGCGTGTTGAAGATCCAGGGTCGTGAAGCCTGCCAGATGTACCTGATGACCGAAGTGCAGAAGGTGTATCGTTCACAAGGTCAGAACATCCATGACAAACACTTTGAGGTCATCACCCGCAAGATGTTAAGCAAGGTGCAGGTGACCCGCCCAGGCGATACCAAATACCTGCCGGGCGATTCAGTGGACCGCCTTGAGATGCGCAAGATCAATGAAGGACTTTTGGCAGAAGGCAAACAGCCCGCCAAATTCTCAGAAGTGTTGCTCGGCGTAACCAAGGCTTCGCTCAGCACCGACTCATTCCTTTCGGCTTCCTCCTTCCAGCACACCATCAAGGTGTTGGCGGGTGCAGCCATCGGCTCCACCACCGATCCGCTCTTCGGCTTGAAAGAGAATGTGATCATCGGTAAGCTGATCCCCGCCGGTACCGGCTTCGTGCAGGGACGTTTCAACGAGATCGGCAATACTGAAGTTGGAGGTCCGCAAGTTGCGTGGCCCGAAGTTTCAGAAGAAGACACTGCCGCGGCAGACTAATCAATCAAGGGCGACCAGCAATGGTCGCCCTTTTGATTTAACCATCTGAGATTGTCCGCTACTCTTTTTTAATTCGCGGGGATTGCGGATAAAATTCAAGCCATGCCGCAAATTCGATCATCTAAAAAACCAGAGGGACAACCCACCCGTGGGAAGACCGCTTCGAATCGCCTGCGTCGCGTCGATAACTTTATCCTACTCTACGAACCCTCGCTTCTCACGCGGACCGATGACCTATTTTCTGATTCCCTATTCGTTGACCTCGGCTACGGCTTTGACGCTCGTACCACCCTCGAAAGTGCCGCGCGTTTTCGGCGTGTGAATCCAGATCTAAAAATTCTTGGGGTTGAAATTGATAAGGAACGAGTCGAAGCTGCCCTGCCATTTGCAGATGATAAAACTTTCTTCCGTTTGGGCGGATTCAACTTGCCGTTGAAGAATAATGAGCGCGTGCGCTTGATCCGCGCTTTCAACGTCTTGCGCCAATACGAAGAAAAGGATTTTGCACCCGCTTACGAAAGACTGGCGGAGTATGTTCTGCCCGGCGGACTCATGATCGAAGGGACTTCGACTCCATTTGGGAGCATTTGGTGCGCGAATGTGGTGAGGCGTATGGAATCAGGAAGCTTGCTTCCGAATTTTCGACAGCAAGCTGTCGGAGTCCAGAGTCAATGGAAATTTGAAGCTTTGGTCTTCAGTACTAACTTCCGCCTGGGGTTTGATGTGGAAGAGTTTCAAACCATCCTGCCGAAAAACCTAATTCATCATGTTGTGCAAGGCGAGCCGATCTATGATTTCTTCGAAGCGTGGAAACGCTCCGCGAAAGAGACGGCGGCTATGAAAACCTACGGGGCGAAACAATGGTTTAGCGCTTCGGCTGAGTCGCTGGCGCAAAAAGGCTATAAGCTCAATTTGCAGAAGAAATTTCTGGCAAAAGGGTATCTCGTTTGGGCGAATGATTGAGTTTCATTCGGCTTTTCCGTTTTTGCTTTCTGTCGTAGCTGCGACAGTTCTGTTTATCTTTCCAGCGTTATAATCGCACTATTGTCGTCCCCTAACCAACTGGAGGAACCATGGCATTCCAACTCGTGTATCTTTCACAGCAAGACCCGCAATGGAAGAATGATCTGCTCGGCTTTGGTGACCCCGGCGACACGCTGGGTATGTATGGTTGTGCATTGACCAGCGTTGCCATGCTCCTCAGCGGGCATGGTTATAGTGAAACCCCTAAGACCCTTAACGAAAAGATGAAAGCCGCCAATGGCTTTGTCAGTTCAGGCATTCGCTGGGATGTGGTGAGTAAGGTGCATCCGCAGATCACGTTGCGTGAACAGGTCAGTTGCGAGAATACGGATGCGCCGCTGGCAAAGATCAATGCTGCGCTGGATGCCGGTCAACCTGTTGTCGTGCGCGTGGATAGTTCGCCTGCGCCCGGTTTGCAGTGGCACTATGTCATGGTCTATGCGCGTCAGGGCAATGACTATTTGATGCTTGACCCCTACCCTTATTCGCCGGGCACTGCCAAGCCTGATTTACTGATGGCACGTTACAGTCGTGGCAATCCTCTCGAACGTTCGATCCAACAAGTACTTTTTTATTATTGCTCTACCGCAGGTGGCGGAGTTTCGACACCGCCCGCCTCTTCAACAACGACAACCACGCCTCAGACTCAGCCGACGACTGGACCATCCCTCGGCAGCGGACCACGTGCCCGGGTCATGGCTGAAGTTACCTGGGGGCTCAATATCCGTTCGAGTACGGATACATCCAGCATGGCGAATTTGGTGGTGAATGTCTCAGCCGGTACAGAGCTTTTATTAACTGAACCCAACGCAGATGCGAAGATCGGTGTGAATGGTCAATGGGTGCGGGTGCGTACGGCGCAGGGACAGGAGGGTTTTGCCGCCGCATGGTATTTGGAAAAAGTTGCAACTGCGACTCCGCCGGTTGTCACGCCGCCAGCCCCAAGTCCAGTGAATGAGGCGCCAGTTCCTGCGACGCCGACAACGCCTCCCTCTACGCCGCCAGTTGATTCGTCTACCCCATCCGCTACGCCAGCGACAACAGATTCAACCGCCCCGGTCACGCCTCCGCCCGCGCCAGTGAAGGTTCAAGTAGTGGTGAAGGCGGCTGGAACGAAAATATATACATCTGCCACTTCCACTGCGGTACTTACCACTGAAAAAGCAAACGCACGCCTGACCGTGGTGGAGCCTGTGGATGGCGCCAAAGCCAAGATCGGTGTAAAAGGCAAACGCATTAATGTGAAAGCCTCCACCGGCAGCCGCGGATTCGTGGATGCGGATCGCGTAAGGCTGGCATAGCCGCCCATGCGTGGCGATGGTAAATTTTTCAAGCCCAATTAACATGAAGAGAAATTATGAACAGTGACTTGAAGATCACGACTGAACAAAGACAAGCGGCTGTGCCTGTGACGGTTTTCTCCATCCATGGCTGGCTGGACGGGCAAAGCGAGGAACAACTGCTTGAGGCTGCCCGGATTGCCTACGAGAGCGGCGCGCGTTTTCTTTTGATCGATATGAGTGATTTGGATACGATCACCAGCGCCGGTATTCGCGCAGTTCAAAAGCTCTATCAAATGTATACGCCCAAAGAAGATCGTTTCAAAATAGCCCACCTGAAGCTGTGTAATGCCCCGCCGCAGATCTATAATGTTTTGGGTATTACCGGGTTTTTGCAGAACATTCCCATGTATGCAAACCAGGATAGTGCACTGGAATCATTTGGGAAGGAATAACTGAGAGTATCAACAGGCTCTTTGAAAAACAGGAGCCTGTTCTTATTCAGGCTGTTGGGGGATAACGGTACTGAGTTTCTGGCTGAAGCAGTGCAGCTATTGAAACTTGATAAACCTGCAAACCAAGTTCTAGAAGTGTGCATTAAAATAGATCATCTTCCGTTGAAATACTGGGTGTATTCATCATTATGACCTTTCAGTTCCATCCCTATGCTGTGGTGTTGATCATATCTGCGCTGACAGCTCTCACTACCTCGATCATTATTTTACGGCGTGACGTCCCCGGCTCTGTAGCGCTGGGCGGCGTATTGTTGGGTACGTGTGTGTGGAGCGGCGCCTATGCCATGACCTGGTCGCTGGTGGGTTTAGACACTAAGCTCTTTTGGATGAAGGTCATGTATTTTGGGGTGTTGTCTGTTCCGACTTTGTTCCTGATCTTTATATTAAAGATCACCCACCACGAAGACTGGTTGACTGTCCGTAATTTCGCCCTGCTAAGCATTCAGCCTGTGGTAATGGGTGCGATGGCGTGGTTTGATATCCGCCTGTTATTTGATCGAATTGATACGCAATGGGCGGGGGGATTTATGGTTTTACGCCTGGAACGTGGTTTTGGCTTTTGGGTAAACACCTATTATTCATATGCAATTATTTTGCTGGCTTTTTTTATTTTGGGATTGAGTTCCCTGCGGGCAAATCTGTTCTTTAAACGACAATACCTTATTATTCTGATCGGTTCCATCATCCCATTTGCGGCTAGTATTTTTACGCAGATGAATTACACCACACTTGCCGACCTGGATATGGCGCCGATCTCGTTTGGTGTCTCCAGCATTCTCTATGCCTATGCCATATTTCGGCACCAATTCATGGATCTGATCCCGGTTGCGCGCGGACACTTGATCGAGAGCATGAGCGACGGCGTTCTGGTGTTGGATGAGCAGAGCCGCATTGTGGATATCAACCCTGCCATGCAGAACGTTCTCGAACATGAGCCTGCCTCGTACCTGGGGCAAAACGCGTCTGTGATCTTAAAACAGTGGGAGCACGATGTTGAGCAGTTATTGAATGGGACCGAAACCCGCACCGAGTTAAGGATCCCTCAAAAGCCCTCCAGTTATCTGGATCTGCGCATCACCCCGTTGTATGATGATGACCATAAAATGAACGGGCGTTTGATGGTCTTCCGCGATATTACAGATCGCAAGGAAGTGGAGAAGGATCTGCGCCGCGCGATGGACCGGTTACAAACTCAACTGATCGAGATCGGGATGTTGCAAAGTCAGTTGCGTGAGCAAGCCATTCGCGATGTGTTGACCAACCTGTTCAACCGCCGTTATCTCGAAGAGACGCTGGAGCGTGAGCTGGCACGTGCCACCCGTGAGTCATATCCGCTGTGTGTGATCATGATGGATCTCGATTATTTCAAGGAGGTCAACGATACCTACGGACATGAAGCCGGTGACGTGGTGTTGAAGACCATTGCAGAAACTGTCACCAAACAAAGCCGCCACGGTGATTTTGTTTGCCGCTATGGTGGTGAGGAATTCGTGTTGGTGATGCCCAACATCGGCATTGAAAAAGCCAGGGAGCGCGCTGAAGCATTGCATCAGATCATCGATGATCTGAACATTCCATATGGGCGCTTTAATTTGACCATCACCATTTCCATGGGGATCGCCTGGTATCCCGCCCACGGCACCACCAAAGAAGCGCTCATGCGTGCCGCCGATATGGCGATGTATGTCGCCAAAAATACCGGGCGCAATCGTGTGATCATTTATGATGAGCACGCGGTTGGCGGGTAGTCCAAATTATCTGGGGGCAATAATCATTACGAAATTCTGAACATTCACACTACGCTACTTTACAATAGAGTATGATGTCATCCCATGAACAACAAAACGATTCTCGTCGTTGAAGATGAAGCCAGCATTGCGGAGGTGGTCAGTTTGTACCTCAAGCGCGCAGGCTACCACGTGCAGATCGCGCCGGATGGCAGGCAGGCGCTGAACATTCTCGAGAAACAAATACCGGACTTCGTGATTCTCGACTTGATGCTCCCCGAAGTGGACGGTCTCGCTCTCACCCGCTGGCTGCGTGACCGCTCCGATGTGCCGATCATCATGCTGACGGCGCGCCGCGAAGAGATCGACCGTATCGCCGGGCT
>CAZMQE010000142.1:5478-7900 GCA_964568115.1 uncultured Anaerolinea sp. | reverse complement strand
AAAGGCTCCTCGCGGAGTTCCACCTGATGCGGCGCGGTGAAGTAGATTGTTTTTCGTTTCACAAGTCTATTTTACCCCCGCGTTATGGATTTATTCTTTATCGGCTCGTAGGAGGAAGATCAAGGCAACTTCTGCGAGCTTGGCGGGGATGCCATACAATGAATCGTGCCCGAAGAAATTTTCACCACCGATGATCACGTATTGAATGACCCAAATGAAGATCCATGCGGCAATGGTAAGCAGGGCGTAAAAGATAAAACCCTGGCGCACCAGGTTATGTTTTTGTTGAAAGAATGCAATGGGTAGGAAGTAGGCGCCCAACAAACCAATAAAGCCAACACTGTTGAGAATGAATAATGGATCGGGTCCGGCGGGGAAGAGTTGTTTGTCTAATGCCGCGGCGAGATGTAAAAATGCCGTGAGTAGTGCTGCGAAAATGATGCCATATTGTTTACCTGTAAATTTCATTTTGAGCTCCTTTGGTTAACAAGTTTATTTCTAGACGAATCGGTTGGCGTTATCTTACTTCTTTACACCCCGCGTCCTGCAAAAAGTAATCCCAATCCGCCAATGAGCAGATCACGCCCGCGAATCAAAAATGTCACACTGATGGCTGAAGCCGCTGAAATGCCGAACGCGCCCAGCGCAAACACCTGGCTGGCTTCGAGCGCGCCGAGTCCGCCGGGCAATGGCACCAGAAAGGCAAGCCAGCCTGCCGTCCAGGCGGCGATGGTTTGTGAGATCGAAAGCTCGATATGCAAAAAATTTGTGATAAAGAAAAATTCACTGACCATGCCAACCGCCGCAAGGATCGAGACCATGGTCGCTGAAAGCAGCGATCCCAAATGTCTGCGGCAGAAGTTCCCCGCCATACGCTCACAGGCAAAAACAAAGCGCGCAAATTTGTTGTGGGTGATCTTGCGCAAAACAATGGACACCGGATAAATGCCGCGCATCATCAGGATGATATGGATGGGGGGCCACACGCACAGAATGATCAGACCGCTCAGACTCAAGAGAGAGCTGTTTCCGTTTGTGGAGATGATCCCCGCCTGAAGCACAGATGTCAACCCGACCGCCAACAAAAAGAAGTTCGCCAGAAACTCGAGCAGTTTGTCCATCAGCACCGCAGCCGTGGCACGGGTATATGTGATGCCGTACTTGCGTTGCAGATACAACACCTGTAAGGGTTCGCCGCCTACTTGTGGACCCAACGTAAAGTAGCTGACCCCGAACACTGCCAGCCTCACGGCTACCAATGGCAAGTAAGGCAAGCTCTTACTCTCCGCCCGTACGATGATCCACCAGCGCAGGGTGATGAGAGCGTAGATCAACACGTTGACCAATAGCAGGGTTGCGATCTGCCAGAAGCGTAATTGCTTGAGCGCCTGAAATATTTCAGTCAGGGGGGCATTGCGTAATGCCAGATAAAGCAAGGTTGCCAGAACGATAAAAACGAGTGTACGCCGAAGCCAGGTCTTGTTCAAAGGATGGAGACTCCTGCGCCTGCACTGGGATTCTGAATCAAGCCGCGCATACGTTCGATTACAACGGGGTGAAGCCCCTCGACCGAGCCGACTTCAGTTAGTGTGATCGGTTTTGCAAACCGCACATGGACCGTGGTGGGGCGGGCGTTCCGCGTGACCATGGCAAGCAGTTGTAACGCGGCAGCGAGTTTCTCACGCTCATAGCGTGTCCGTTTGAGGCGGGTCAACCAATGTCGTGCGGTCTTCTGCCAGATCACACTGCTCACCAAGACCGGCACGATCTGCGTGTCCTTCGCTAAACGGACAAACGCTCCCGCAGAATCTACCCAATTGCTTAGTGAATCCATTGCGCCGGAGTAGACATCGGGATCAGGTTCGATTCCCCCCGCAGGAAAGGTGAGCCCGGCATGCCCCGCGCGTAAATGCGTGGAAATTTGCCGAACGGCATTCAGCCGTTTAGCGGGTTCATCATCAATAAAGAATAAGTTTTTTGCGGTATTGGTTAGCGATGCAAGAAAGGGACGATGTAGCGCAATGATGCTCAGGTCCAATCGACCGATCGCAAGAAAGAGGCTGATCGTATCGGTCATGCCGGGGTGGTTGGAAAGGAACAAAGCAGGTCCGGTTGTGGGTACATGCTCACGTCCATGCACACGAACATCATGCACATAGCGCTGCCGCATGATGCGTTGGGATGCCTCTGCCAGACCGATCTTGGCGACATCGTTGTCAAAATCCACCATTTGCTGGGCAAACTGTTGGGCAGGACGAATGAAGAGGCGTCGAAGGATAGATGCGAGCAATGGTTGCTGTTCCCATCCGAAAGATGAAACCAGATCATCAAGATTGATTTGAGTGAGGGTGTTGAGTTGAGATGACATAGATTATGGATTCAGGGAGCTCGTGTGCCCGATAGGGTATGCTCCCGTAATAAC
>CAZMQE010000142.1:0-5378 GCA_964568115.1 uncultured Anaerolinea sp. | reverse complement strand
GAGTCCAGAGTTTACTCAGGTTCCATTGTAAACTTCAACGGGTAGCCCGCGTTATTGGCATCGCCATGTGCCTTGTTGATGCGTTTCTCTGCTTCCGATTTGGCGAGCGTTTGCACGTAGGCATTTCCGTACAGATGAGCGGTGAACATAATATCGGCGGCTTTGTCATTGGCAAGATAAAAATGATTCTTCAGCACATACACCACAAAGTCCATCGGTGTGACCGGGTCATTATGAATGATCACCTGGTAGAGCGGCTCAAGCTCGGTCTTGGTCTCTTCGATGATCTGAATTTCAGGGAGGATTTGAGAAAGCATATATTTTCTGCAAAAGACACGAAGGATGAATAGGCTGCTTGCCTTTAGTTCCAGGCGTTGGAGAGTTGCGACATTTCCTTTTCGCTCAGTTCAATATCCGCTGCATCGAAATTCTCTTTGATATGTTGCGGATTGAAGGACATCGGTATCGTGATGACGCGAGGCTGCATCACCAGCCATGCCAGCGCGATCTGATAAGGCGTGGCGGAATGTGCTTCGGCAATTTTCCCCAGGGTCTTATTGGTGTTCATGCTTCGAAATTTGATGGGCGAGTAGGCTGTCAGTGAAATGTCGTTCTTCTGGCAGTGTTCGAGAACACCATTTTCTACATAGGTTTTATCGGGCAGGCTATAGGGGACCTGATTGGTAACGAGCGGCGTTTCAGATAGCTCCTGTGATTGTTTGAGCAGTTTGAGTTTAAAGTTACTCACACCCAAGTGCCTGACTTTGCCATCGCGGACGAGCTTGTTCAAGGCACGGAACGCTTCTTCATATTTCACGCCGGTGCCGGGCCAATGGATGAGATACAAGTCAATGTATTCCATCTTCAAATGCCGCAGGCTGTTTTCACAGGATCTAAGCACAGCGTCATAAGCCAGATGTTCGGGTGACACTTTTGTTGTGATGAATAAGTTCTCGCGTTTTGTATTGGCTTCGCGGACGGCACGCCCAACCAGTTCCTCGCAATGACCAGCGGCGTAATACTCAGCGGTGTCGAAGTGGGTGTAGCCGATCTCCAGCGCAGAGCGGAGCGCGGTCAACGAAGCAGAATCAAGCTTGGGGTCGGCAGTTGAACCGCCGCCTAGG
Organism: uncultured Anaerolinea sp.; assembly: GCA_964568115.1. Lineage (GTDB taxonomy): Bacteria > Chloroflexota > Anaerolineae > Anaerolineales > Villigracilaceae > Defluviilinea. The sequence goes on along the minus strand of CAZMQE010000142.1, from coordinate 4,254 downwards.
CTCCAGGTGCCGAAGCCGATCTTGGGGAGAGTTACGTTGGGGAGGGTTTCGTATTTCATCCCATGATTGTACTCAAAAACCTTCATAATCCTGTGACCTTTCTGCACAAATTCTGCATATTTGCCCGCTATCCTTTAGGAAAACAATTAAGGAGAAGTAGTCATGTTTAAAAATAAATCCATTCGAAATTGGGGTATCGTCATTATTGTGGTAGTGGTCGCATTGTTGGCAGTGCGGACCTTTTCATCAGCCCAGGCAAGTAAAAGGATAGTGCGCGCTGAGGGGGAGGTCGTATCACTATCCGTGGCTGAAACGATCGAAGCCGCCGGTTCGTTGGAAGCTCAACCGTTCGCGGCGCTGGATTGGAAGACGAGCGGTGTGGTGGAGAAGGTCAATGTGAAGGCTGGGGATTTCGTGAAGACCGGCGATGTTTTGCTAAGCCTGCAATTTACCAGTACAAGTTCGAATATTATTTCAGCCCAGTCTGACCTGGTATCTGCCCAGAAAAATTTAGATGATGTTTTACATTCAAACCTGGCTTTGGCGCAAGCCGAGCAGGATCTGGCTGATGCCAAACAGGCGGTCGAGGATGCCCAGAAGGATGTCACCAAGTTGGATTATCGGCGCTATTCTGATGACATGCTTAAGCAGGCTAAGAATGAACTTACCCTGGCGAACAGGGATGTATCCAGAGCGGAAGATATGTTCAAGAATTTTAAAGACCGGCTGGATGGCGATTCGCAAAAAGCGGAGGCTGAGTTAAACCTGATCAATGCCCGTGCAAAGCGCGATGAAAAACAAGCTACTTTGGATTGGTATTTGGGCACACCCAATGACCTTGATGCCGCGAAGTATCGCGCCGCACTGTCGCTTGCTCAGGCACAGGAAGCGGATGCCCAGCGTGAAGTGGATCGCCTGAAGAACGGTCCGACAGCCGAAGATATTGCTGCAGCGCAAGCCAAGGTGGATGCGGCGCAGGCGACAGTTAACTCGTTGTATATCATCGCTCCGTTCGATGGCAAGGTGTTATCTGTGGAACATCGCGTGGGTGACGTTGTGAATAGCGGCGATCTCTCGGTGAACCTGGCAGATATGGATCATTTGTATGTGGAGACGCAGGTGGATGAATCAGATATCGCAAAGGTCAAATTGGGCAATCAGGTTGAGGCTACGTTAGATGCGTTGTCTGGAGTCACACTCACGGGCACGGTGACAGCCATCAATCCGGTTGGTGAAGTGGTTTCTGGTTTGGTGAAATATACCGTCCGCATTGATCTGGATAAAGTGACTGAGGATGTGTTCATGCCACTAGGCACGACTGTCAATGTGGTCATTCAGGTGAAAGAGGCAACTGCTTCACTGGCAGTGCCGATCACCGCGATCCAAAACGATGCCAGCGGCGAGTATGTATGGGTGATCGAAGGTAATGGTTTGCCGAAACGTGTTGATATTGTGGGCGGGGCGATCGTTGGCGACCAGGTTGCAGTGACCGGTAATTTGAAGGTAGGTGACCGGCTGCAATTAGGTCAGACGACGACGAATCCGAATCAAGGACCGCGGGGACCCTTTGGCGGAGGGAACTAAACCATGATCCAGATGGAGAATCTGACAAAAGTATTTCAGATGGGCGAGAGTGAGGTACGTGCCTTGGATGGCGCAAGTTTCACCATCGAAAAAGGCGAGATGGTTGCGATTATGGGACCCTCGGGCTCAGGCAAGAGCACATTGATGTCGATCATTGGATGCCTCGACGTGCCGAGCAGCGGCAGGTACATTTTGGATGGAGTAGCTGTTGAAAACCTGAACGAGACTCAACTCGCAGAAATCCGCGGGCAAAAGATCGGCTTTGTATTCCAGCAGTTCAATTTACTGGCGCGCACAAGTGCTTTGGAAAATGTGATGCTGCCGTTGACCTATGCAGGCGTTTCCGGCAGGCTGCGCAATGATCGGGCGTTGAAAGCCCTGGAACATGTGGGGCTTGCGGATCGGACATTGCATGCGCCCAACGAACTTTCTGGCGGACAGCAGCAACGTGTTGCGATCGCGCGCGCATTGGTCAACGAACCGGCGATTTTGCTTGCCGATGAACCGACCGGCGCCCTGGATAGCAAGACCGGTGTGGAGATCATGGATTTATTCCAAAGACTGCACCGGGATCAGGGACAAACTGTGATTCTGGTGACGCATGATGCCTATGTGGCACGGCATACCACGCGGATCATTAAACTCTCTGATGGAAAAATTGTTTCAGATGAAGTTAATCATCACCCGATCAAGGCGGGCACCCCGCGTCCTGAAGAAGTGATCTAAAAGGAGTTTGCGATGTTGTTTTCAGAGAATTTTAAAATTGCCTTGCGGGCTCTGCGTGCCAATAAATTAAGATCGGTGCTGACGATCTTGGGCATTGTCATCGGTGTAGCGACCGTGGTGGCGCTGTTGTCCATTGGTGCGGGCGCTACTGCCAGTATCACAAGTGACATCCAAAGCAGCGGCTCCAATTTGTTGACTGTCTCCCCGGGGCGGCAATCTGGCTTCGCGGGCGGAGGTCAATCCCGGCAGGCAAGTTACATTTACTATTCCGATTATGAGCTGCTCGAACGCGCGCTGGACGGGAATGTGACCGCCATTGTACCGAGTTATCAATCCAACTTTACGGTGAAATATGGCGCGGAAAGTTTCAACGTCAATGTGACCGGTGTAACCGAAAAGTATCAAGAGGTGCACGCGTATAAAGTTGCCACGGGTCGTTATATTATGGATAGCGATAATACTGCTGGAGCACGGGTGGCTGTATTGGGATCGCAAACAGCGACAGATCTGTTTGGAAACCTGTCGCCCATTGGAAAGAATATTTCGGTCAATGGCTTGAAATTTGAAGTCGTCGGTGTGTTGGAATCGAAAGGTTCATCAGGGTTTGGCTCAAACGATGATGCGGTATTCATTCCACTGGAGACAGGCTATACCCGGTTATATGGGGCAACGGCAATGCACAACGATAAAAAGATCGTGAACAGTATTGCGGTCTCGGTAACAACGACAGAATTGATGGACACCGTCTCGGCACAGATCCAATACATTCTGCGACGCGCGCATAAACTTGCGCCAACAGCCGACCTGGATTTCAATGTGCAAAATCAAACAGATATCCTGGATACTTTAAGTTCAGTAACCCAGACCCTCACCATATTTCTTGGCGCCATCGCAGGGATTTCATTGCTCGTGGGCGGCATCGGCATCATGAACATTATGCTGGTCTCCGTGACGGAACGTACGAAAGAGATCGGCTTGCGAAAAGCTGTCGGTGCCACAAAGAATCAAATACTCGCTCAATTCCTGATCGAGACCATGACGTTGAGTCTGCTGGGCGGCATTATTGGGATTTTGCTCGGAGTCGGGATCGCTTCGGTATTCACGTTGACCGGGCTGATCACAGCCGTGATCACGGCTAATTCAATTCTGCTGGCATTTTTCTTTGCGCTGGCGATCGGCGTATTCTTTGGGATCTATCCCGCCTTCCGCGCGGCGAACCTGCACCCGATGGTGGCGTTGCGGTATGAGTAAGAATACTCTGGTGGTCGAGTGGGCGAAGCCCGTATCGAGACCACTACTAACCAGAGAAGTTTTTGTAACAATATTGATTTGCTTACTTGGTGGTCTCGATATGCCCCGCGAAAATCATGCGGGGCTACTCGACCACCAAGCATTCTTCCATAACTTATAATAAATTATGCCCAAGAAAATCCTGCTCGTGGACGATGAACCCGAGATCCTTGAGATCTGCCGTGACTATCTCAAGGCATCTTCCTATGATGTCATCACAGCCAAAGATGGCGCGCAGGGTTTATCGTCTGCGCGGCGCGAGAAGCCTGACCTGATCGTGCTCGATCTCATGATGCCTGAAATGGATGGGCTTGATCTCTGTCGCGCGATACGGCGTGAAAGCAACGTGCCCATCATCATGCTCACGGCGCGCGTCGAAGAGACCGATAAGCTCATTGGGTTGGAGCTCGGCGCCGATGATTACATGACCAAGCCGTTCAGTCCGCGTGAGTTGGTGGCGCGTGTGAAAGTTGTGCTGCGACGCGTCAGCGGCGACTCGGCTGCTGAAGTGATCAGAGTGGGCAATGTTTCGTTGGACCGCACCCTCTACACGGTCCAGATCAAGAAGCGTGAGGTCACATTGACTCCCACCGAATTCGAGATCATGGCAACGTTGATGAGTCAGCCCGGTCGCATTTTTTCACGCAATCAATT
>CAZMQE010000141.1:0-7908 GCA_964568115.1 uncultured Anaerolinea sp. | reverse complement strand
CCATCGTCCCTACGTTCAGATGCGGTTTGCTACGATCATATTTTGTCTTCGCCATTTTCTGTTCTCCTTTATATTGATAGAAAAGAAACTCTTAGCAACTATTGAGCCCTCAATGAGATTCGAACCCATGACCTCACCCTTACCAAGGGTGTGCTCTGCCGACTGAGCTATGAGGGCTTAACGTGCTGGTCAGCAACATGCTGACGGTGCCAGGAAATTGGCACTAGTGGGCAGTGAAGGATTCGAACCTCCGAAGTCGTCTGACAACTGATTTACAGTCAGTCCCCTTTGGCCACTTGGGTAACCGCCCGAGGGTATTACATTGTTAAGTTCACTATCATCGTTGATTTGGTGTTCAACATATGACCTGCAGAGCCGACAACGAGAATTGAACTCGTAACCTCCCGCTTACAAGGCGGGTGCTCTGCCAATTGAGCTATGTCGGCGTACCGCCTTTTTGCGGCATCTTCGACACCCTTTTAAGCAGAGCGATTATACCAAAGCCATACTTAAAGGGGAAGTCAGTAACAGACAATTAAATTGCTCCCGCGCAAAGGGAGCACGGGCGGTAGTTTAGCAGGAATCACCGGGCTAGTCAAGCATAACAGATCAATTGCAAGGACTAAATCAAGCTCTTGACACAAAAACCATTAAGATTTATATTATAGAACATGTGTTCTAAACAGGTGAACTATGGATGAATTCAATCGCTACGAACTAATGATGGAAGCGTTAGCTGAATTAAAACCAGAGATTGAGGCGTCTTATCGGGCTTCAACCTGGCAAAAGACTCAGCCAAAACAAGCTTTGCCGTCTATCCATGAAGTTCTTAACGAATTTGGACCAATGCCACCAGAGGCTTTATTCCTCGGTGTGGCATCTGACGGCTTGCCTGTTTTGCTCAATTTACATGATCCTGTACCTGGTCCCATCTTAGCCGCAGGAGACGCAGGGACCGGTAAGACTGCATTATTACAAACAGTCGCCGTAGCCGCCGCGCTAATGCATCAGCCTCAACAACTGCAATTCGGCGTATTGACCAGCCATCCCGATGAATGGAGCGGACTGGAAAATATTCCCAATAATGTTGGCGTCTTCCCCATTTATCATCAGTCATCCGATGATTTTATTTTATCGCTCGCCTCCTGGGCACATGGGAATAAGTCCAGCAGGCAATCCATAGTGTTACTGATCGATGATTTGGACGCAGTCACAAAACTTGATTTCGATGCGCGTCAAAATTTGCGCTGGCTCCTGTTACGCGGACCGGCACGCCGGGTATGGCCAATCATCACACTTAACCCCAACCGCATGGAAAACGCCCGCCCCTGGTTGGAAGCTTTTCACACTCGTGTGTTTGGTCCGATTCAAAATGTACATCTTGCCCGCCAAATGGACGCCGAGAATGCCGAATTAGATTCTCTGAACATTGGCACACAATTTGCAATGCGCGAGGGCGAGCGCTGGCTTCGTTTCTGGACACCAAGTATAGATCAAGGAGAATAACATGCATACTGGAATGCTTTGGTTCGACGACTCACAATCAACCCTGATCATGAAAATACAAAAAGCGACGGAGTATTACCATAAGAAATATGGTCGTATTCCTGATTTATGTCTTGTGCATCCCAACATGTTGAAAGACACCAAACTTGAAGAAGAGGGCATCACTGTTCGTCCCTACCGCCCCGTTCTACCCGGTCATATTTGGATTGGGGTCGAGGACAAAAAATAAATCGGCATCACGGATAAGAGTCGAGTCCTATCCTTTGCAAAATCATCCCGCGACTTCGCCATCAGTCGCGGGATGATTTATTTTATTTCTATACTGTTATGACTACTGACAAAGTGAATTCCTTACATATCAACCCATTGCCACTACCATCGCCACCGAATGACTTTGGCTGTGACTAATGCTCACTGACCAGGTAGATAGCCCGAGCATCTCCGCTCTTTTGATAGCTGCACCATGTAAAGTTAACACCGGTGCATTTTGGTCATCACCCAAAACCTCGATCTCCAGCCATGAGACATCGCCAATGCCACAACCAAGTGCTTTCGCCGCAGCTTCCTTTGCCGCAAACCGCCCTGCCAACGACTCCATCCGCTTGCCGCATTGCGCTAATTCAGCAGGCGTATAGATCCGTTCAAGATAATGTTTGCCATGCCGCGCGATCACTTCCTCGATGCGCGCGATCTCGATCAAGTCAACACCGGTCGCAAGTTTCATGTGCCTTCTATTACGCTCCCGCTGATGCAATCACCAGTTTATCAGGATCAATGAACTTCCGCGCTGCATTCAGAACAGCCTCACGGGTCACTTCACGGACCAAGCCTTCATAACGATGATAATAATCCAAGCCAAGATCGTGGCGTTCGATATTTAACAATGCGTTCGCAACGCCGCCATTCGACTCAAGCGAAAGCGGCAAACGCCCAATAAAGTTCGCTTGAACATCCGCAAGTTCATCGGAATTTACACCCTCATCCACAAAGCGCTTCAATTCGCTGACGATCAATTCCGAAGCCTTCTTTACATTCTTCGGATTCACACCCGCGCTTACTTCCCATGAACCGGGTCCAACACCAGCATTCAAACTTGAGCCCGCGTAATACGCCAAGCCCGATTTCTCACGCACCACATCGCCGATGCGCCCCATCATGCCGAACTGTCCCAAAATACTATTGCCGACCAAAGCGGACATAAACTCAGGGTCTTTGCGCATCGGTCCGTTCGTACCGATGACTAAATCAGATTGCGACTTACCCGCAATTTTATGATGCTTGCTGACTGTCTTTTTCAACAACTTTAATGGAGGCAGTTCAGGCGCATCTTTCTGACCTTTGACCTGCCACCCACCCAACGCACGTTTGACTTGTCTGACGGCTTCTTCTGGTTTCACCGCACCAACGATCACGATCACCATCCCACGTGGACCAAAATAATCACGCTGGAATTTCACAAGGTCATTCTGTGTAATGCGTTTAATGGTTTCAGGATAACCATCTTCAGGTCTGGCATAGGGATGGTCTTTGAAAAGGATCGAATCAAACAACATGGACGCCATATCCGACGTATCTTGCGCGCGGATGGCGAGACCTGTCATAATTTGCGAGCGCAATTTTTCCACTTCAACTTTAGGGAAGGACGGCTGCGTCAAAGATTCGGATAACAGACTTAAAAGCAACGGCAGGTCTTCAGAAAGCGAACGACCATGGAAGCCAGAACGATGGACTCCCGAATTGAATCCCAAGCTCGCGCCGACCGCTTCGAGATCATTATAGATCTTGTCGAACGTGCGTTTCTTCGTCCCGCGCATCAACGCGGAGGTGACAAAATCTGCCAGTCCAAGTTTTTCATCGGTGTCAAAGATAGCGCCCGCGTTAAAGTATCCGCTGATGACTACGGATGGGCTATTGAAGTTGGAACGGGTCAACACCGTGATACCGTTGGGTAACACTTCGCGATAAATATCATTTGGACCGGGCAAAGCTGATTTATGGTTAGTTGTCATGGTTAAGCCTTCCCATCTGTGGGGATATATACACCAACCACACGGCTTTGGGGTTTGAAGTATTCATTCGCCACGCGTTGCACATCCTTCACAGTCACCTTTGAAAGTTTATCAAGATAAGTTTCGAACCATTCATAATTCGCGAACATCTCGGCATAGCCCAGCCAAAAGCCCTGGTTGGTGATGTTCTCACTGCCATACGCGAACAAGGCGCGTGCCTGTTTGATGGCGCGCGTGATCTCTTCCTTTGTAACCTTCTCTTCACGTACACGTTGAATCTCTTTTTCTACAGCAGCAAGCGCCTCTTCAGCTTTACGCTTGGGGTGGATGGTCATCGAGATCGTATACAGGAAGGGGTCAATGGTCGCTTGCGAGCCGCCGTGAATACTGACGGCTAATTCCTTATCGACGAGTGCGCGATAGAGACGTGAAGTTTTATTGGAGATGCCGCCACTGAACATGTTGAGGTTGCTGGGTCCAGCGAGCAGACTATCGAGCACAGATAGTGGGAAAAAATCAGGATGAGAAGCGGCTGGGAAACGGTAGCAGATTTGAGCGTAGGAAGTTTCGCCGGGTCCCTCCACTGCTAAACGCACCTCCCCATTCTGCGGCGGTTCCTTGCGCGCCAGCCGACTCGGTTCTTTTCCAGCCGGGATGGGTTCGAATAATTCTTTGATGCGGGCTAGCATCTGCGTTGTATCGAAATCTCCCGCTACTGCCATGACCGCATTGTTCGGGACATAGAACGTGCGATAGTGGTTATAAAGATCATCGCGCGTCATGGTGTGGAGATCTGCCATATCGCCGATAACTTCATGATGATACGGGTGGACACGAAACGCCGCGTGCTGCAGTGCTTCGCCAAGTTGAAAGAGCGGTTCGTTCTCGTGACCTTCTCGCTCTGAAATGATCACTGTGCGCTCGGAGGCAACTTCGCTCGCATCGAATTGACTGTTCGCCATGCGATCTGATTCGAGACGCAGGGCGAGATCGATCTTATCGGCGGGCATGGTCTCGAAGTAGGCAGTCCAATCCATGTAGGTGAAAGCGTTCCACGAACCACCTTCGCGTGAGACGGCTTTATCAAGAATATTCGCGGGGAATTGCGGCGTACCTTTAAATTGCATGTGCTCGACCCAATGCGAAATGCCGGTGCGACCAGGCACTTCATCCTTTGAGCCGACGCGATACCACAGCCAGGATGAAATGATCGGTGCCGTGTGGATTTCTTTTAGCAGGACTTTGAGTCCATTGGCGAGCGTGACTTGCGTGAGTGAATTTGTCATGGAATAACGGTTCCTTGGGGAGTTGCAATTGTAAAGGGCAGAACAGGGGCGGCTGTCGCGCACACATTGACGCCATTGATAATAGTATTCGGTTGAAGCATACAGAAATAAGGCTCAACCACTTTTTGCAGACCCACGAATGGTTCATGCAATTCGGTATCTTTAAGCGGGATATTGACGGGGACATCCAGGTGAATTGGAATGGAGTTTTGCACAGTGAGTGGAAAATCGAGTTTAACCGTCAACGGCGTACCAGCCGGTAGAGTTACTTGAGCATTCGCATCAATATTCAAAGAGCCGGTATTGATACGCACATGAGCATTAGGGATCACAGCAGCTTCTGCAATAGTGATCTGAGTGGTAGTTTGAACAGGCACGATAATATTCAAAGGTATGTTGGCATCTACGGCAATGGTGGTCTTGATACTCGCCGCATCCATTTTGACGAAGTTGTTATAGAGCCCGCCCAAGAGTCCGTTTGCCTGACCTTGCGCAAAAGCGAGCGTGGCTTTGGTTCCGCCCAGGAGTTGGACAACCACGATCAAGACGACCACAGTTCCAATATTGACGAGCAATGAGATCACACTGGCGATCGTCCAAAAAATAGGACCGATCCTAGAATACTCGCGCTTGGGCTTGGATGAAGAAGTTGACGATGATGATGAAGCAGGTACAGAATTCGTTGGCGGCGTTTTCGGCGATGTGCCAGCAGCGCGCGGTAACCGTGATTGGATCGATGGCTGATCCGCTTGACCACTCATCAATTTGTTCAACTTGCTGGGTTCTTTGTTATTTGAAGCAGGCTGCGTCATACGACCTCCTCTATAATTATGTATCCAATATTAGCATAGTTATGCCGTTTTGAAGTATATTTTCTGGTATACATAGGAAGCATAAGACGGTATGGATTTTAGGGTTTGTCCTAAAGAAATGAGACTTAACTTGTCCATGAATTTCTTTTTGACTATAATCAGCCCGCTATTCTCAAAATCAATATCGGTATCTTTAGGAGGCTTTTTGTGACCAATCAATTTTACGTCGCCGTGATCGGCGCAGGACCCGCCGGCTTATTCGGCGCCCGCGAACTCGCTAATCTTGGCGCGCGTGTGGTGTTATTCAACCGCGATCTCAAACCAGGTGGGCTTGCAGAGTATGGCATTTATCCCAATAAGCACACCATGAAGAATGGTTTGCGCAAACAATTCAAGCAAGTGCTCGATCTGCCCAACCTCTCTTACTATGGCAATGTCACGATCGGTGAACAAGCTGATCTTACGCTCAATGATCTGCGCGCGCTGGGCTTTCAAGCCATTCTCGTTACTTCCGGCGCGCAAGGCACCAAGTGGCTCGGCTTACCCGGTGAGAATCTTACGGGTGTTTACCACGCGAAGGACGTTGTTTATTTTTACAACCAGCTCCCACCCTATAGCCAGCAAAAATTCCGCTTTGGCAAACGGTGTGCAGTGATCGGCGCGGGTAACGTGATGCTCGATATCACGCACTTCCTCAGCCGCGAAGAAAAAGTGGAAGAGGTCATCGCCGTCGTCCGCCGTGGACCGGCAGAGGTCAAGTTCGATAAAAAGGAAATGGAATACGTGATTGATAATCTCGACACGACTGCCTTGGATGCCGAGATTCAACGCGTCACGCCAATCATGCAGGCGGTTCATCAGGACCCGGAAGCTGCCCGTGCCTCGATCATGGAAGCTCTCCCGAAAGCCTTGCCCAAAGTCTCCAATACAAAATTCCGCTTTGAGTTTCTAGCTTCTCCGGTTCAAATGCTGGGAGATGCCGACGGCAACCTCACCCAGGTTGAACTTGAAGATAATATTCTGGTCGAAGCTAACGGGGACACAAAAGCCAAAGGGACCGGGAACAAGCGTCGGCTGGATGTGGAAACGGTTGTCTTCGCGATCGGCGACAAAGTGGACGAGTCCTTCGGTCTCCCCACCGAGTGGAATGAATTCGTGAAGAGTCCTACGCCCCGCTTCCCCATCGATGGCACATCCTACGAAACACCCGTTGAAGATATCTTTGTCGGCGGCTGGTCACGCAAGGCGAGCTCGGGCTTGGTGGGCATTGCCCGCAAGGATGGCACGAACGCCGCCAAAGCCGTGTGGCAATATCTGCAAACCAAACAACCGGTTGAAGCGGATACCGCCGCGCTCGCTGAAAAACTAAAAGGCTTGGGCAAACCGTTGGTCTTAAAAGAACATATCAAAAAATTGGACGAAGCCGAACTGGCACAAGCCAAACAGCTCGGGCTCGAAGCCTTCAAGTATGATAGCAACGATGACATGTTGAAGGTGATGGGACTAACCTAACCCGTCATTGCGAGCCCGAGCGAAGCGAGTGGCGAAGCAATCTCCAATCTCGTGAAGGAGATTGCTTCGCCGGGCTACGCCCTCCTCGCAATGACGAATATTTATTATCAACTACCCCTCTCTATCCAAAACGACGGAGAGGGGTAAAATTTTGGCATGAAACTTTCTGATGTTGAATTTCGTGCAATGCAATCCTTATGGCGTAAGTGGGGACAAACCTATTTTGAGCTGCCCCTCTTCAAACGCATGGGACTCGATATAAAAGATAAAGATGTTCTCGAGATCGGCTGTGGCAACGGCTACGGCGGATACCTGCTCAATCAACTTGGTCCCAAAAGCTATATCGGGTTAGATCTGATGGAAGAGCAGGTCGAGATCGCGCGCCACAAATACTCTCAATATACATATATCGTTCAAGACGCAACGGACCTAAGTCAATTTGCGGACGCCAGCAAAGATGTAGTCATTATCTTCGGCGTTCTGCATCACATCCCTGAATGGCGTAAAGTGCTCGATGAAATTGCTCGCGTCTTGAAACCTAACGGGCAACTCTTCCTCGAAGAACCCCGCGGAGTGGATGTCAAGTTCTTCGATTTCCTCTTCCGTTGGGGACATCCCGATTCAGATTTTGGGTTGAAATTCGTAGAAGAACATTTGAAGTCGCGCGGCTTCAAATTCCAAAAACAGTGGACGCCGTTGTTGACGATGTATCATGCTATGAGAATTCTATGAAACGCGACCTCTATTTCAGCAAACCACTTATGAACGCGGCAGGATCATTGG
>CAZMQE010000140.1:3971-7937 GCA_964568115.1 uncultured Anaerolinea sp. | reverse complement strand
TTATCCCGCTTCAAGCAGACTCTTGAGCATTGCCAGATTTTCTTTGAGTTGTTTTTTTAATTTCTTTTCGAGAATGTTCTCGTTGAGTTCCACGAAATTGACCACATTGGCTTGCGTCACCAGGTTGATCTGGGTATAGCCGCTGGCGAGTGAAAAGGTATAGGTCGTAAAGGACTGCAGTGGACCAGAGAGGGATTTAAAGCCGTATTTTTTATTGGTTTCGTATTCGGTTACTTGAAAGGTGCTTTGAATGCGATGTCCCATAAAATTACCAGTGGTTTGAAAACTGGCTCCCAATTCGGGGGTGCTTTCAGATGTGCGGGTTGAAGATAATGTGCCGTACTGCCACTGGAAATCATTTTCGGGATTGCTGATAAAGTCAAAGACTTTTTTAATAGGTTGGTAGATGTGCGTACTGGAGAGGATGTTGATCACTTGCTTTACTCTTTCACGAGCCTGCGGGAAGTTAAACGACGGCTGGTTTGACGCCAAGCTGGCTCAGGATCACCAGCATGCCTGTGTCTTTATTGGGCTCCACAACCCATGAAACAATTTTGTTATCCTGGATGATGAGTTTGCCGTGTTCACGCCCGGCGGCAAAGGACCTGTGGGTGGCAGGGATCGTACCCAATTTTAGATTCGTCAGGTCGAGCTCCCCTTTATGGGTACCCTTGAGTTCAGAGGAGATCTTTACGACACCGCCGCTTTGGATGCTTTCAACGCGGAAATGATATTCAAGATTTGGAAACGCTTTTTTCAGGTTCTTGTGCATGGCTACCCAGGCTTTCGCGTGGATCGGTTTGGGCACAGACCCGCTGAATTTAAAATCAGGAGCGAGATAGGAGATTGCCTTCTCGTAGTCACCGATCTGGATGGCATACATGAGTGCCTTTACAGTTACTTTTACATCGTCCACGTTGGTTTCCTTCTCAAGAGGTCCAATCTTCATTAACGGGCTTCAGGTCTTGATGAATGTTCCCTATGAAACATTCGCCATCTCCCCCGAAAGATAAACATATTGTTTATAGCATGCCGATAGCAGTGTAACACATAACCGTATGAAATTAGGGCTGTGCAGCCAGAGTGAGATGCTGATCTGCTTCTAAAAAGCTTTTCAAAGCATTGAGGTTATCGTTCAATTGTTTTTTTGCAAATCGGGCGACGAACGCATCGGTCATTTGAAAAAAGCCTGATTGCTTAACCTGCAAGTTGGCAGCCACCCGGGTGCCATCCTGGCAGCTCTCGAAATGATATGAGGTCTCTGTTTGAATGGGACCCGACAGCGATCGAAAACCATATTTTTTGTTGGGTTCATATTCTGTGACTTCAAATTTACTTTGTAAGCGGCGTCCCATAAAATGACTGAAACTGCTGAATAGTGTGCCCAAGCCGATGGGATGGCGTGTAAGTTGTGAGGCAGCCAAGGCTCCATATTGCCATTGCACATCGTTCTTGGCTGTGCTGATGAAATCAAAGACCTGTTTAACAGGTCGCTCGATCGTGGTGGTTGAAATTAAATTGATCATGGTACTTTCTCTTTCAAGGAAAATAATTGCGAAACGAATTGTAATAATTCACGTGGAATGCTCCCCAGTTTATTGATTGCATCTTTGATGAAAAGGAAAGCCCTCTGTAAGAATGCGGGGCTTTCCTTTCCCTTCAATTCCTTAAGCTGGATGAGCTTTATTCCTTCGGCTTGGCAATATTCACTTTCAATTCCTGCTCACCCAGTTTGTGGGTGTTGAACATGCTGATCGCCTTATCGGCATCACCTTGAGCGCCCATGGTGACGAAGGCAAAACCCTTCGACTCACCGCTCTTGCGGTCTTTGATAATATCCACGGCGGTGACGTCTCCAGCTTGCGCAAAGAGGGTATTTAATTCCTCCTGTGTGGTGGACTTGGCTAAATTCCCTACGTATACTTTGACTTCCATTGGTACTGCTTTCTCCGATCGCTCGGTTAAATAAAAAGCCGCCAACCCTATTACAGTGTCGGCGGTTGAGACAACACACAAAACAGTTATTCAGATCAACTGTTGGATTTAATTTTCCAAACTGCCAGCGTGTGGATCAAGACGCTACCGGCAATTTGACATCAAGCTGTTTCAAGATCGCCATCAAGCCTGCACCATCGTTATGTTCCACGGTCCATGCACTGATCTTATTGGCTTTGACAGTTACCCTGGTCTTCTCGACATGTGCCGAGAAAGCTTTATTCGTAGCGGGGATCACGCCCATGTGCATGCCGGTCAGATCGAACGAGCCGCTATGGGTGCCGCTCAATTGCTCTGTGGATCTCACCACGTCGCCATCGGCACCGATCACCTTGAAGTGATAGTTCAGGTCTGGGAAAGCCGCCTTCAAACTGGCGCTCATGCCCAGCCAGGCTTCGGCATTCAGCGGTTCAGGGACAGGTCCGCTGAATTGAAAATCATCTGTGAGCATGGAACGTACGATATCGAACTCGCCTTTTTGAACAGCATCCATTAATGCCTGGACAGTTTCTCTTTTATTCATGACGTTTTCCTTCTACCTTTAATACTGCTTTTACGTTCTGGTTCCGGCAATTTGACGCCGAGTTGACCGAGGATCGCTTTCAACCCCGCGCCTTCCGTCGGCTCTACCGTCCATGAAGTGACCTTGTCATTTTTTACAGTGATCTGGGTCTTTTCCATGGCGATCGAAAACTTCTTGTTCGTAGCTGAGATCACACCCATATTGATATCGGTGAAATCAAAGGCACCGCTATTCGTCCCGCTCAGTTGGGAGGTGGTGTGAACCACATTGCCCTCCGAGCCTTGCACCTGGAAGTGATAATTCAAGTCGGCGCAAGCCATCTTCAGATTGGCGATGATATTCAGCCATTTCTTGCTGTTGAGTGGTTTGGGGGAAAAGCCGCTGATCCGAAAATCATCGGAGAGGAGTGTCCTGGCGGTATCAAAACGACCTCTCTGGACCGAATCCATAAGAGCCTGTGCTGTTTCTTTAGAATCCATGCTTGGTTTCCTTTACTTCGAAACATACTGAACATCAATTAACGGGCTTGGGTCTTGATGGATGCTCCCTATGGAACAGCCTCCGTTTTCCCCCAAGTAATAAACAACTTGTTTATGAAATGCCTGTATCAGTGTAACACACGAATGGGTCAAAATACGAAGCAATAAAAAAAGACCCCTCCGTGAAGCAGGGTCTTTTTCGTGTTTACTGTGCGAATATCTCTATATTTTGCCCATAAAGCTGTTGGCAGACCATCTCGGTCGCCTCTTGGCTCAGCATGACGATGCCTTGTCCTTCGCATAACTGGCGCATTCGATGACCATACAGGAACGAATCCTGGAAAATGGTCAGGATATTTTCTGGATCATCGTCGGCGGCGATGCGGTTGATGGATAGAGTCCCGCATTCGATACATTCGTGGACCAACATCAACTCGCCTCTTTGATCCAGCCGGTACTTGTTCCTGCTCTTTTTCATGGTCAACCCGATGGGCTTCATCTGCCCCTTACACGCGGACAGCCTGTCGCCCGCGACGAATAGGTCGAGATGACACGACCATAAACAATACGGGCAGTGGTTGCGGTTGTTGACACCCGAGAGCAGATGCGCGGCAGAGACGAGGTTATGGCAATGGGCGCACCTAAAATCCCCGAAGGAATGAGCCATGGCTCTCATAGCTCACTCCTCAGGTTCATATAACTCTTATAGCGGTGCGGACTGATCTCGCCGGATACCACCGCCTTGCGGATGGCGCAGCCCGGTTCGCGGTCGTGCTGACAGCTCAAACCGAATTTACATTGACCAACAAAGTTTGCCATCTCTGGGAATAAGTACGCAAGTTCTTCACCGGCGATCTCCCAGAGACCAAATTCGCGGATGCCGGGTGTATCCACAATGGTGCCGCCAAATTCCAACTCGAACATTTCGAGATGTGTGGTGGTATGGCGTCCCTTGCCTTGCTCGCCTTT
>CAZMQE010000140.1:0-3871 GCA_964568115.1 uncultured Anaerolinea sp. | reverse complement strand
AAAACCAGCCACAGAAAATTTCCGTGGCTGGTGGGGATCGTTGAACAGGGGAGCGTCTGTTCGGTTGGGTTGCAGGCGAATAGACGCGGCTGTGTACGTTAAATAAAAATGCCACGGGGATGGGTACGCCCGCGGCAGATAAGTTGAATCAAAAAGACTGGCTTAACTGCGATGCAGAGACGCGCCCATGGGGATATCGCGAACAAGCGCCGATTTTGAATTTAACATAAAACGCGTCTCCTTTCTTTATAAAGTGAATATCTAGTTCCGAGTTTATCAATGGCAGAGAGAGCTGTCAAGGAAAATTTTGCTCTGGTGAAACGGCAATAAATAATAAGCACTCTATCTGAAGCATGATCAATGACTTAATTTGTAAATAGTATGAAGCTCTTCCAGGTTGCCTGTATATAGCTCAGTATAGCCGCACTGACTACAGATCCACGCGCGGACATCACCGGTGGCACTTTGTGGTGTCCAAAGCAGATTGTGCCGCGCCGGCTCGGGTTCTTCGATCTCCACCCGCAAGGGATACGGTCCGCCGTTGCCGACATCACGGACTTTTACATTGGTCATGATCTCCGTCGAACTGCATTTCGGACAGGTTCCGTCTTTCATGATCGTGCTCCTTGATTTGATGGGGCGAAATTACACGGCTTTCAGAGCATCGTAGCGGACATGCATATCCATAATGTAGGTTTCGATATCCCCGAGGTGCTCGTAGGATTCAGTCTGTTGAATAAATGCGGCTTTATTCATTTGGGCACGTTCCAAGCCTTGATTGGTGAAAAGAGCATAGCCCTGCCAGCCTGTGGACTCAGCAACATGATTTTTCGCAAGTCTATGAATGAGGTTGACATCCGTGCCCAATAGGTCTTTGATGCCTGCCACTTGTTGAATGATGAAATCACCGTGATGGATCATGAATTTCAGGTCAAGCGTGGGGATGGCTTTGCAGGCTTTACAGTCGCAAGTGGCGTGCGCCCATAGATCCTGAGCTTTATCGCGAAACGCCAGATAAGTGTGATCGATCAACCCCAGCAGGGACTTACCCTGCGGAAAATTGCCTTCTTCACAATAGCAAAAGACCGCATCACCCTCCAGTTTGGAGATGGTCAGGCAGGCGCTTAATGCTTCCACGATGGTTTCCAGCAGGAAAGAAAGTGCGATATGCGCATGTTCGATCTCTGTCCTGGCGACATAGGAAGTGTAGCCAGAAATATCAGCCAGTACCAAATAACCGGATTGTGTTTTGCGTTCCATCTCTCGCTCCTTGAGAACCAATATTGTGCCTATTCTACCCGGTAGTAATATTCTCTGTGACCTGGCATTGTCTGTAACCCATTCAAATGTTGCGCACAGGATATAATTGGAGCAAGGATAAAACTATGCTCTCTCTTATTTACGTCAGTACTTCTGTTAAACTGCTCAACGATGAAGAGTTGTTGGATATTCTAAAGGTCAGCCGCGAGAATAATTCATCCAGGGATGTCACTGGGCTGCTGTTATATAAAGGCGGAAACTTCATGCAGGTGCTGGAGGGACCGGATGAGGTCGTGGAAGCTGTGTTTGAAACGATCAAAGCGGACCCGCGCCACAAGGATGTGATCGTCCTTTCGCGTGAGCAGATCTCCAACCGGCAATTCCCGGCTTGGGAAATGGCCTTCCAAAATTTAGATAATCCCGAGGTCAAGAACGAACCCGGCTACAGCCAGTTCCTGCAAGATGAGTTCATTGCAGACGTGTATCGTGAAAACCCGTTGCGGGCTTACATCATGCTGCTGACCTTCCGCGATAATATGCGCTAGAACGAAAATCCCCTTCCTTACGAAGGGGATTTTTTATCCCTTGTATTTACACAGGATAATCAGACAAACTTGGTATAATTTTGTTTAACATAAAGAAGGCAGGACTACATTAACGTGGGTTTCATAGGAAAATTCTGAAAGGGACCCTATGTTTAGGAAATTATTCGAGAGAAAAACAAGTGTGGAACAACCCACGACACAGTATTACAACTCAGTGGATGAACGTCCGTATGACCATCCCATGATCCTGGCGTTTGCCCAGCCCAAGGTCGAATGGATTTTCAGAAATATTTCCGTGGAGCAGCCAGCCATACTGGAGGTAGGTGCGGGGAACGGTTATTTCTCCTTCCACCTCATGCAGCGCGGACAGTTGACCGCCACGGACGTTTCGGATCATCAACTCCAATTCAATCCTGCTCCAACAAAAGAGCTTTGTTCTGTCTATCGACTTCCGTACCCTGATAACAGCTTTGACCTGGTGATCGGTTCGAATTTACTGCATCATCTTGATCGCCCTGAAGTGGCGGTAAAGGAAATGGTACGGGTCTCCAAAAACTATGTAGTGGTTTCGGAGCCGAACAATGTGAACCCGATCTTATTCCTTGGGTCGCTGGCTATTCCTGCAGAAAGGAAAGCCGCTCTATTTTCCAAAGACCACGTTACGAAACTATTGAGCGGTGACTTGAATATTTTAAAACATACTTATCAAGGCGGTATTCTGTTACCCAACCGCACGCCGGGCTTTCTTTTTAAATATTCCCGACCAGAATCAACCAGCTTGTTTAGCTTTTTTCAGATATTCATTTGTAAGAAAGTGAATGCAAACCATTAGAGCCTGTCTCAACATGGGACACGCTCTAATGATAAAAATCGTCTCGATGCCATCTCCCGCCTTTAGGATGTGTGTCCGTTAGGTAGTGTGGCAAACGGACACACCTATTATTCGTGCTCATCTAGGTGATGTCAATCTCAGCCATCCCTGCATGTAGGAATCAATACAAACGTCTTGAGGCAAGTCTCTATTTGGAGACGCGTTGAGCCGCCAGGTGACTGGCTATTGCTTTTGCTCGTTGCGTGGCTACAGGGTCAGAGCGATCATACAGGGGCCAGATCACATCTTCAAAACATTCCAAAACGCTGAAATCCCATTTTTCAAGTTCTTCTCTTGGGTAATCTTCCCGAATTGGAATTTGATACGTTACTGCCCTCTGATCTAATTTCTCTGCGATTGTCTTGGGAATATACACTGCGTGAAAGAGAGTTGAATTATTTAAAGATTCATGACCTAATTTGCAAATAGGTCCGTTTGCCAGGTCGGAGGCGTTAAATATCCAATACTCATGCCCGGAGGATCGTTCGCCAGCGGTCTGATCGGTAACGACGCCAGCAATGACATAACCCGTCCCATCTTGATTTTTTGAATCAAGCGTTGCGATCGTATACAGAAGTACCCGATCTGGAAAAACATACGCATCTGCAATTGCAAAATCTTTGGTTGTAATACGGCAGATCGAGTTATTGTGATGAAGCCCCTCGCCGCCCACCATGTCCTCAAGCGGAACCCGACGTGTCTCGACATCCTTATAAGCGTTGAAGATACGCTGTGGCAAAATATCGCGTGAAAAACCCTTGAACATGATAAATAGATCTTGTCCGTGATAAGGTTTTGTTTGCCGCCCCATATAGGTGTAAAGATATGGTCCCCAACAATAGGGCATTTCAGAAATATATGCTGACCCAAGAACTTTAGACTGAGGTACGTCTATTCGATGTTTGCCGACACTGCTCAAATCCAGGACTGGCAGCGTGCCATAGCCGACCAGGTGTTTGGGGAAAAGTTGCCCGTTCAAGTCACGATCATAACTGCGTAATATTTCAGCGGTATTTGTGGCTGGAGTATGGAGCATATACACCGTGATCTGGTCATCGGGATTTTCGTATTCTGCAATTAAATGGATGCAGGGATTATCCACCACGACTTGTTTTGAGATGACCGTTTTCTCGCCTGAGCGTAGATCGCGGCGATCAATAATGTGGACAACTGTTTTATCGTGAGGTAGTTTCGC
>CAZMQE010000139.1:0-8085 GCA_964568115.1 uncultured Anaerolinea sp. | reverse complement strand
TGACGGCGGGTGTGTACCTCGTGACCCGTTCAGCGCCTTTGTACTCGGCGGTGCCGCAAGCGCAAACCATTGTTGCAACAGTCGGTGCGTTGACTGCGCTCTTCGCCGCGACGATCGCTGTCGGTCAATACGATATCAAAAAAGTATTGGCATACTCGACTATCTCACAACTTGGTTTCATGGTTGCGGCGGTGGGTATGGGCGCGTATGTGGCTGGCATGTTCCACCTCATTACGCATGCCTTCTTCAAGGCGTTGTTGTTCCTCTCAGCCGGTTCGGTCATCCTCGGCATGGAGCGCGGACATCATCACGCCGCGCACGCACATGGTCATAACGATGATCACGGCAAAGGCAAGAAAAAGAACAAGAAAGAAGAACATCACGAAGAAGAGCACGAGGTCTTTGACCCCGGTGATATGCGGAACATGGGCGGACTGCGCAAGACCATGCCTGTGACCTTCTGGCTTTATATGATCGGTACGCTCGCGCTGGCAGGTATCTTCCCGTTCGCGGGTTTCTGGTCGAAGGATGAAATTCTGTTGGATGCCGCCAAGGCATATCCAGTGGCATATTACTTGCTGGCTGTTGCGGCATTCTTTACTGCTTTCTATATGGGACGTCAGATCTGGATGGTCTTCTTCGGTGAGGCTCGGCATGCAGCCGCTGCCCACGCAGAAGAAAGTCCCAAGGTTATGACCGTGCCGTTGATGGTGTTGGCTGCGCTCTCCGTGTTGGGTGGCGCGCTTAACCTGCCGTACATTCACACCTTGGGTCATTGGCTGGAACACACTGTTGAGTTAGTTGAACATGAAGCCGAAGTTGCGCCGTGGTTGGAAGCTTCATTGGGTGGCTTGAATCCCTACGTGGCGTTGATCTCCACCATTGCGGCTGTACTTGCCATCGTGATTTCCTGGTTCCTCTACGGACGCAATCCGCTCAAAGCGGGACAGATCGATCCGTTGAAGAAACCGCTCGGTGCGATCTTTACCGGCATGGAAAACAAATGGTTCGTGGATGAGATCTATCAAGCCATTATTCTCACGCCCTATACCAAGCTCTCCTACTTCCTTGCGGACGTGATCGATTGGCGTTTCTGGCACGACTTTGTGCATGAGACCATCATCGCGGGTACGTATAACTGGGTGAGCAGCATCGCCCTCACGGAATATGCCGATCAAAAAGGCATTGATGCCTTCGCCAATTGGCTGGGCACCGCCGCTCAAAGTTTTTCAGCGACCCTCCGCAAGGTCCAGAACGGATTCGTGCGCTCCTATGCGCTGTCCGTATTGTTGGGTGTCGTGTGTATTTTAGGATATTTGATTTTGAAATAGTCGAAGGTCAAAAGCTGAAGGTCGCGTCGGTTGACCTTTAACTTTCAACCTGTAACTTTCGACCTAGAGGATTGAACATGAATTTTCTGCTAACACTTCTCACATTCTTCCCGTTGGTGGGCATCCTGGTGTTGTTCTTTATACCCAGCGAAAAAAAATCTGCCTTGCGTTGGGCGGCGCTAAGTACCTCGCTGGTGCCGTTTGCGCTTTCACTGGCTGTGCTGGGTAAATTCAACGCTGCCGATGTGAACCTGCAATTGGTTGAAAAACATAACTGGATCACCGTGGCGGGCTGGAATATTCAATATCATCTTGGTATTGATGGTTTGAGCATTCTGCTGGTTTTGCTCACCGCATTCCTGACGCCGATCTCGATCCTCTCCACGTGGACAGCGGTTGAAGAACGCGTCAAAGATTTCATGATCTTCTTCCTGTTGTTGGAAGTGGGCATGATGGGCGTCTTCCTGGCGCAGGATCTGTTCCTGTTCTACATCTTCTGGGAATTCACACTCGTGCCGATGTACTTCCTGATCGGCATCTTCGGTGGACCGCGCCGCATCTATGCCGCGGTGAAGTTCTTCCTGTATACGATGGCTGGTTCCATCTTGATGCTGCTTGCCATCTTGTGGCTCGGCATCTACGGACAGACCTTCTCCGTGCCGGAATTGATCTCACAACATAACATTCCTGCGAACATTCAGTGGTGGCTTTTCCTCGCCTTCACGGCTGCCTTCGCCATCAAGGTCCCGATGTGGCCCCTGCACTCGTGGTTGCCCGATGCCCACGTGGAAGCCCCAACCGCTGGTTCCGTGATCTTGGCGGGCGTCTTGCTGAAGATGGGTACCTACGGTTTCCTGCGTTTCAATCTCCCGCTCTTCCCTGAAGCGGCGGTCAAAGCGGCTCCCTATATCGCCTTGTTCGCCACCATCGGCATCATCTATGGTGCGGCGGTTTCCTACGCTCAAGCGGATGTGAAGAAATTGGTTGCATATTCCTCCGTCAGCCACTTGGGCTTTGTGATGCTCGGCTTGTTCGCGATGAACAAGGAAGGTATTGCAGGCGCGATCTTGCAAATGATCAACCACGGTCTCAGCACCGGCGCCTTGTTCCTCCTCGTCGGTATGATCTACGAACAGACCCACACCCGCGAGATCAAAGTCTACGGCGGTTTGTGGAAGATCACCCCGATCTTCGGCTCGATCATGCTCATCGTCTCGCTCTCCTCGATGGGTCTCCCCGGTCTCAATGGCTTCGTGGGTGAGTTCACCATTTTGCTTGGCGCGTTTGGTTCACTAGCCATCGGCAACCCCTGGTATGCGGCGATCTCTGCCCTCGGCGTCATCATGGCGGCGGTGTATATTCTCTACATGTTCCAGAAGATGTTCCTCGGTCCGCAAGGCTCGATCGTGGATGAGGTCAAGAAGCACGGCCATGCGCTGCGTGACCTCAATGCCCGCGAGCTCATCACCATCATCCCGTTGCTCATCTTTATTTTCTGGATCGGTCTCTATCCCGCGCCGTTCTTCAACTTGATGGCGCCTGCGGTAAGTAACCTCGTGGCGATGTTGCCCATTCCCTAAAGCCTTCAGCGCTTGGCTCATGGCTAACCGCTAAAAGCTGAAAGAAATTTATGAATCAACTCGACTTCTCCACCATTCTCCCCTACACCATTCTCACCGCGTGGGCTTGTGTGTTGTTACTGGTTGACCTCTTCATTCCAAAGGGGCGCAAGGGCATCACAGCCTTGCTCGCGGCGTTGGGGCTTGGGCTGACCCTGGGCTTCACCTTAATGCAAATTGGCAAGGAACAGGTCGGCTTCAACAACATGGTCGTGCTCGATGGTTTCTCGACCTTTGTCAACGCCCTGTTGCTGGTCAGTGGGTTGCTCGGCGTCGCCCTCGCTTATGGGTACGTCAAACGCATGGGCATTGAGCGCGGCGAATATTACACCCTGTTGCTCTTCAGCGTCACCGGCATGATGCTCATGGCGCAAGCCACCGACCTCATCATGGTCTTTCTCGCGCTTGAACTGTTGTCCATTCCGCTTTACGTATTGGCGGCGTTTGCGCTGCCCAAAACTGAATCCGAAGAAGCGGGCATGAAGTACTTCCTGCTCGGCGCCTTCTCAACCGGATTTGTCGTCTACGGCATCGCCCTCATCTTCGGTGCGACCGGTTCAACGAGCCTCGCTGCCATTGTTGCTGCCGCTTCTTCCACCAGCTCGGGCTTGCTCCTCACCATTGGAGCTGCTCTTTTGCTGATCGGTTTTGGTTTCAAAGTTGCAGCCGTGCCCTTCCACATGTGGACTCCTGATGTCTATCAAGGTGCGCCCACTTCGGTGACCGCCTTCATGTCCTCTGGTGCCAAGATCGCGGGTTTTGCCGCTTTGCTGCGCGTGTTCGCCACCGCATTCCCCTCCATCGCTACCGATATGACCGGCGTGCTCTGGGTGCTCTCGGCGTTGACCATGGTCGTCGGCAACGTGATCGCCATCTCCCAAACGGATATCAAACGCATGCTGGCATATTCCAGCATCGCACACGCGGGTTACATCCTGATGGCATTCGTGCCATACGGACAACCGGGCGTAGTAGCGACTTCAGTCGCTGCCGGACTCTTTTATCTCGTCTCATACGCGGTCACCAACTTCGGTGCCTGGGCAGTGGTCATCTCACTCGAAACCAAAGCAGGCAAAGGCTTGACCTTGGACGACTACTCTGGTCTTGCCAAGAAACATCCCGCCCTTGCTGCTGCGATGACGGTCTTCATTCTTTCACTGATTGGCTTCCCGCCCACGTTGGGCATGGTCGGTAAGTTCTACCTCTTCCGCGCGGTGATCTCGGGCGGCTTTACCGGGCTTGCCATCATCGGTGTCGTGACCTCCCTCATCTCCGCATTCTACTATTTGCGCGTGGTCGTCAACATGTACATGCGTGAAGGTGACCCAGCCACCGAACGCGAAACCTGGTTGGATCTCTCCACGGGCGCAACCGCTTTGCTCACCATCGGCCTTAGCCTCGCGCCTGGCTTCTTATTCGCCTGGGCTAGTGCAGCGATATTGAAGTTGTTCTAATCCATCTGAAATTAAAATCAAAACGGGACTGTGGTTGAACCACGGTCCCGTTTTTGTTGTGGATACAGATCACGATATGTGTGAAGCGGAGAAAAAATTGATTGAAACTGAATCAACTATCGGCTGAGTCCGAAGCGTGCGGGTCAAAATAAAAACTGCGGATGTGGGAAATGCCTCCGCAGTTTTTTTAGTCCGCATACATATGGACCTGGGCTTTGCCCGCTCTTTTGGCGGTGTACATGGCTTTATCGGCGTTGCTGAGGAGTTCGCTCAGTGATTGGAGTTTGGTGATATTGTCTTTTGTTGCGCAAGCCACACCAATGCTGGGGGTCAGTTCAATGGCGCCGTTCTCGCTGCTAATGGGGTATTGGATGATCTCCTGACAAATGCGCCTGGCAACCAATAAGCCATGTTGCGGCAGGGTTTCGGGCAGCAGGATGACAAATTCATCGCCGCCATAACGCCCGGCGATCTCGGTGGAGCGTAACGAGGAGCGGATGATATTTGCGAAAGTGGTCAATGCCTTGTCGCCTGCGGCGTGGCCATGCTGATCGTTGATCTTTTTAAAATGGTCAACATCCAGCATGAGTGCACACAGCGGATGCTGATAGCGTAATGCCCGATTCCATTCATGCTCTGCCAGGTTCAGGAAATGCCGCCGGTTAAAAAGGTTTGTGAGCGGATCACGAGTTGCCAGGTCTTCGAGTACAGCATGCAGACGTTTGTGCTCATCCAATTCGATCTGGAGTTTTTCCTTTTGCAGGCGGTGGATCTCTGAATCGCGTTGCGCGGTTTCGATCTGGTGTGAGACGCGCAAGGCAGCCAGTTGCTGGAGCGCGCCTTCTCCGGCGATACCTTCCCGCAGGGACTGGAATATTTTGTGATGTGCCAGTGCCTTATCGAACTTGCCTTGTCTTTCAAATACCTCAGAAAGATATTTGTGACAGCGCGCCTGTTCATTACGCATCTCCATTTGTTCCGACAGACCGAGCGCGTTGAGCAGTTCCCGTTCGGCATGTTCCAGGTTGTTTTGCTCGAGATAGACCTGCCCCAGGTCAACCAGAATATACACGGAACTGATGTCGCGGCCATACTCATCGAACAACAAGGTGGCGGCATGGAGTTGCGACTGTGCCGTTGCGTAGTCTCCCATGCCTGCGAGGATTTCCCCGAGCGTGGCAGTTACGTTGATCTCGTCCTTTTTGAGCCCAGCCAGCTTTGCCAGGTTTAAACTTTTACGTGCCAGTTCGAGCGCGGCCGGGTAATCTTGGGCTTCCAATAAAGTGTAAGCCCAATTGTTTAGAATCCGCGATTGCCCTTCGAGGCTGCCTGCTTTCTCGAAAATGGCATGCGCGTCCTTATACATTTGGAGCGCCTGAACGGGGTCTTTGTAGGTGCTTGCCACCAGATCAAGGCACCAGGCTTCCTTTTCCTGATGCTTGAGTTCGCGTGCCAATTTCAGAGCTTTCAAACCGAATTCAAGCGCCGCCGGGTAATCGCTTGAATAGTAATATGCCCAGCCTAATGTGTACCAGGCGCCGATCAATATTTCAGAGAGCGGTTGTTCTTTGAGATAGGTAAGCGCTTCCAGCGCATGTGAAAGGGATGTATCCAGTTTGCCTGCCTCGCCATCCAGAAAGGCAAGTGTCACGAGGCTGTTGGCGATGCCAGGTTCATAATTCAGTCCGGGGTCCTTGGCAAGTTGCATGGCTTCCAGGCTGAGTGCTTGCGCACGTTCAGAATCCTGAATGCGGAGTTGCCATGCCAGGGTATTGATTAAGTCGATCTTTGCCTTGGTGGATGATGCCTGGGCAAGCATTTCCTCAAGTTTTTTGGTCTGTGAGGTTGGTCTGGTTTCCAATATGGAAGCTCTCAGCAAATATGATCGGAGTTGCGCAGGTAAAACTGGGGAGGGGTGGATTTAAATTTCAATTTGGTCTAAAGTCTCGCCTCGTTGAAAGTATAGCATAATTAAATTTATGATAAACCCCTGCTCGGCATGTTGGTTTGCATTGGTGGAGATCATACATTTCAGGCTGGACGCTGTTTTCGAATCTCGCGCAGCCGGGTACGCTCCTTTGAACTCTGGCGCTCAATCGCTCGCAAGAATGCCGGGGTACTCAACCTTTGTGCATGGGCTTCCAGATATTTCGTGATCTCGTTGTTGTAGACATTCCCCATCTCGCGCAAGACCCATCCAACCGCTGTTTGAACGTAGTAGTGCTGATCATCAAGGCAGTTCGACACCAACGGCAGGACTTTCTTTGGAGGCAGGAAGACTGCATGTTTGCCGCTGTAATGGATCAGGCTGACCAGGGACATACGCCTCAGCCATTCCCCCTCAGCCTGATTCCACGCAATGAGCTGGGGATACACTTCTGCCGGGTCGCTTTCTAATATCCGCGAGTAGATGGCACTCAGCCCATCGCTGTGACACCAGTTGTCAACGCGCTCGCTCCATTGGCGGACCACCTGCCATAGATCAGGGTTGACTTTCTTTTTTACGATGGGCGTATAAAATTCGAGGGCGGCGAATAACACATCGCCATACGGTGAGGTGTGCCATAGTGCATCCCAGATCTCTAATACCTGTTCTTCCGGCAAATCGTAGAAGGAGAAACCCTGGCGCACCCGCCGCCGTAGCGCAGGGAATTTGATGCCAAGATGCTTGAGTTGGGAGCCGCGATCTTGCTGGACTGCCTTGCCAAAGGTTGGATTACCAATGGCGGTCAGCGCCTCTACAACTTCACGGTGAAATGACTGGAACTTCGTGCGGCTTATTTTCATGATCGTCATGCTTGATCTTGCAAGAAGGGGACAAACAATGCCCGTTCCTCTAGCAGCAGACGCCGGGGCTGCATGGTCTGCGTATCCACGAACAGACCGCGTTGATGCCCCTCCGCCACAAGCACTTGCTGACCGTTATAAAAGCGGAATTGGATAATGCCCGTGGTGTTGCGTAGTTCGGACAGCCATACTTCCACCTGCGCACGATCACCCAAATACAACGGAACTTTATAAGCAATGTGGGTCTCCACCAACAGCGGAGCAAAATGTTGTTTGAAGATCTCAGCCGTGACCATGCCAGCCGCCTCCAATAATTTGGTGCGCCCGATCTCCATCCATTGGATGTAAATGCCGTTGTTGACGTGCCCGAGGAAGTCAATTTGGAAGGTATGGATTTCCTGATCGAAGGTTATCTTTTGCATGGCTGCCTCTAAAAGTGGAGTGGAGTTTGTTGTATGCGGATTATACGCCCCCTGTTCGAAATCGAATCAAAACGGGACTGCGTTTCATCCGCAGTCCCGTTTATTTATTTCAACTATTCTTCGTACCCATTGGGATGTTTGACATGCCATGCCCAAGCCATCTCGATGATCTGGCGCAGATTCGGATAACGCGGTTCCCAGCCGAGTTCTTCCATGATCTTATCGCTGCTGGCGATCAAAGTGGCTGGGTCACCAGGGCGGCGGGCGCCCACGACTGCCGGGATGGGATGCCCGGTCACCTGGCGGGCGGTTTCGATCACATCTGCCACGCTGAAGCCCTGACCATTGCCAAGGTTGTAGGTGCGGCTGCCCTGATCGAGCGCACGCAACGCGAGAATGTGCGCGCTGGCGAGATCAAGCACGTGGATGTAATCGCGGACACAGGTCCCATCGGGGGTGGGGTAATCATCCC
>CAZMQE010000138.1:4424-8117 GCA_964568115.1 uncultured Anaerolinea sp. | reverse complement strand
TGATCTACGAAAAAGAGTTACGCCCGGGTCGTGAATTGGATAGTGAAGAATAGGAGCGTCGTCGTGATAATCTCCCCCCAATTTAATTTTATGAGCCGCTCAATTTATTGAACGAATAAATACTTGAGGTAGAAGAAGTTAGGAGAAGATCATGACACACCAAGATGTATACCTGGATCCATCGCTTAGGTTGCGCTCTGCCAGCTTGGCTGACGTCAACGCCGTGGCAAAACTGACCTTTGACGCTGCTCAGTTTGAAGGCGATGTAAGTTTTGTAATGACAGCCGAAGAACTTGCCAACGCGTGGCGTGACGAAGGCTTTCTCATCGAACGTGACGTCTTTGTTGTGGAAACTCAGGCTGGGCGGGTCGTGGGCAGTGCTGAATTTTATAACGAAGATGCCCACTGTAAACTAAAGGCAGATGGATGTGTCCACCCCGAATTTAGAGGCTTGGGCATTGGCACTACTCTGCTTGTGAAAATGGAAGAACGTGCGCTCACTGAACTAGAGCTTGCCGAGCCGGGTAGGCGGGTAGTGCTCCAAAGTATGATTAATGCCAAAAACGAAGCTGGCGATTCCTTGCTCCGCGCCATGGGCTACACTCCCATCCGCTATTTCTGGCGCATGGAAATCAAATTACAGGAGATGCCTCCTCTAGTGACTTTTCCTGATGGCATTGAATTACGGCCATTCAATAAAGATGAACATGCTATTGCCATCTGGCAGGCGGATAACGAAGCCTTCCGTGATCACTGGGGCAGCCATGACCGCACCTACGAAGAGTGGTCCCATCAAAAATTTGGCAATCCAAACTTTGACCCTACGCTTTGGATGGTTGCCTGGGATGGAGATGAGGTTGCAGGCTTTTCACAAAACCGAGTTCGCATGGGTATTGGCTGGGTGGGCACCATCGGCGTCCGCCGCCCATGGCGAGGCAAGGGGCTTGGGCTTGCTCTGATGAAGCAGACCTTTGGCGAATTTTACAACCGCGGTATGAAAACCGTCGGTCTTGGTGTGGACGCAGGGAATCCTACCGGTGCGACGCGGTTATATCGGAAGGTCGGCATGTATTCGGCCAGTGAGCATGTGACTTACGAAAAAGAACTGCGAGCTGGTCGAAATGTTGATGATGAATAGGAATCAGTCGCCGAGTCGCAGAGACTCGGCGACCATAAGGAAGAAAAATGAACACTCAAATTCAGAAAGAAATGATCGTGGAATTACCAGAAGGTTTCACAACCCGTGGCGCTGTTCTGGAGGATGTAGACACCGCGTTGAAGTTGTTCAATCGCTGGTCGCGCTCTGTGATCTACGAAGATGAGATCACAGATGCGGTTGCCATTCGCACAGAATGGGTTTCGCCCGGTTTCAACCCAGCGGAAGACATTCGTCTGGTCTTTGCTCCTAACGACGAGATGGTAGGCTACATCGAAGTATGGACGACTGCCAAGCCGCCTATCCACCCATGGATCTGGGGACGCGTTGACCCGGCTTATGAAGGGTTGGGCATCGGTACCTATCTCCTCAACTGGGCTGAAGAGCGTGCGAAAAAAGCCTTGGATCAAGTCCCGGCTGACCTGCGCTTTGCTTTGCGCATTGGAACCTTTCGTCAGGCTGACGAATCGAAGAAACTATTTGAGGAGTTGGGCTATCAGCGCATTCGCAGTTCGTATTCCATGCGGATCAATATGAATACACCGCCCGCCGAACCCGAATGGCCCGCAGGCATCACCTTGCGCACCTATAACCCCGAGACCGATCTCGAAGCTGTCTATCGTGCGGATACTGAATCCTTCCGTGATCACTTTGGTTTTG
The DNA here is from genome assembly GCA_964568115.1 of uncultured Anaerolinea sp. Lineage (GTDB taxonomy): Bacteria > Chloroflexota > Anaerolineae > Anaerolineales > Villigracilaceae > Defluviilinea. The sequence continues at coordinate 6,301 of CAZMQE010000138.1, read as the reverse complement.
TGGAAGCGCCTTTCGAAGAAGGACTGGAACGCTTCAAGCATATGATGACCGGTTACGAAGGCTTTGATCCCACGCTCTGGTTCCTCGCCATGGATGGTGATCAGGTTGCGGGCATTTGCTTATGCCGTAATCAGGCATATGATGATCCGGAGGTTGGGTATGTCAATATCCTGGGTGTGCTGCGTCCGTGGCGCAAACGTGGCATTGGTCTCGCGTTACTGCGGCATGCCTTTGGCGAACTGTATCGCCGTGGTAAACATAAAGCTGGTCTGGGTGTGGATGCAGAAAACTTAACCGGCGCATTACGTCTTTACGAGAACGCGGGCATGTCTGTGCATCAAGCCAGTGACCTCTTTGAAAAAGAAATTCGAAGCGGTAAAGAAATCAGTGTACAATCACTTTAACCGTATCGTCATCAATATCAAGGAGAAACCATGAACCTGCGTTGTGCTTTTTGCCAGACACCCTATACCCTGAGCCGTAAAGACAAGTTGATCGCATTGCAACACATGGATGCTGAAAAGTTGATCCATTACGACACGCATTGTCCGCGCTGCCGCAAAGCGACGCGAGTTCAACGCAAAATGCTGGAAGCCACCTTCCCCAACTGGCGGGAAGCGCTCCATGAATTGGAAGTGCAAGCGGAAGCTGTCGCAGATGCTCCTCAGGATGCGCCCGCTTCAGCGCCGAAGCCGAAGGCTGCTCCTGCGCCGAAAGCAGAGTCCAAGCCTAAAGCTGCACCTGCCAAAAAACCTGCCGCCAAGAAGAAGAGTGCATGAGCATTCGTGCCGTGTTCTTTGATCTGGGCGGAGTCATAGTCCGTACCGAATATCAGGCTCCGCGTCAACGCCTTGCCGAAAAATTCGGTATGGACTATGAAGATATCGACAAGCTGGTTTTTGGCACACCGTCCGCTGCGCGTGCTTCGGTGGGTGAGATCACCGAGGAACAGCACTGGCATCAGGTGATGAAGATGCTCAAACGCCCCGCCAGTGACTATGAACATATCCGCGATGAGTTCTTTGCCGGCGATGTGATCGACCATACCATCCTGAACTTTCTACGTTCCATCAAACCGAAGTACAAGGTGGGGCTGATCTCCAATGCCTGGAGTGGATTGCGCTCGTACATTGAGCGCGAAAAATTCGACGATGCCTTTCATCACCTGACCATTTCAGCAGAGGTGGGTGCGGTGAAGCCGTCAGCGAAGATCTATGAATTCGCGCTGGAGCAGTTACAGGTCAAGGCAAAAGAGGCGGTGTTCGTCGATGACGTCCTGGAAAATATCGAAGCGTGTGAAAAGCTTGGGATGAAAGGCATCCAGTTTAAAGATCCCGAATCCGCGCTCAAAAAATTAAAAGCTTTATTATAGGCAACTGTCCTATCGAATAAGGCAGTTGTCCGATAGGACAGAAAATGTTAACTCAAAATAAAAAAATCATACGTGACCTTGGAAGTGGACTCGTTCTGCGCCATGGCATACCGGAAGATGGGGAAGCGCTGGCGTTGTTCAACGGTGAACAACTTGGCGATGACGGCTTGGCGGGGCGTGACGGTCAGGGACTCGCCGCGATGACGCGCGATATCTTTTCAGGACGCCCGCATGTTTCGTTAACCCCAAACGATTTCACGATCGTTGAAGAAACCTCCAGCGGACGGATTGTCTCGTCGATGTGCCTGATCTCGCAAACCTGGACCTATGAGGGCATCGAGTTTGGCATGGGGCGACCCGAATACGTGGCAACGCATCCCGATTTTCGCAAACGCGGACTTGTGCGCACGCAGTTCGATGTGGTGCATCAATGGAGCGCCGAACGTGGACTTGCGGTGCAAGGCATTACCGGCATTCCATATTTCTATCGTCAGTTCGGTTATGA
>CAZMQE010000138.1:0-4324 GCA_964568115.1 uncultured Anaerolinea sp. | reverse complement strand
GCCGATCATGGCAATGCAGGGTTTCCTGCTCTAACCTTTCTACAGATTCTGTTCGGCTATCGCAGTTTTGAAGAGTTGAAACATGCCTTTCCCGATTGCTGGTGGGATGGCGATGGAACGCGTGTGCTTGTCAATGCACTGTTTCCAAAGAAACATTCCAATGTCTACGGGATCGTATGAGTCGTAGTTTTAAATCACTTTAGGTAAATGGAGATCAAATGAAAATTCTATTCTTAAACACTGAGATCTGGCACATGGGAGCAAACCTCTCTGCTTATTAATTCCTTATGGTGGTGTAATCCGCCGCCTACTTTACAAAGGTAAAACATGCTTCGTAATTTAAAGTTAAACGCAAGGTCTGTATATCTGTTTCTCGAATTCAGTACAGCGGCTTGCTTCTCAATGATGTTCGTGGTCACTTCCTTGTATGAAGCCACCATCGCCGGGTTGACGCCCGTCCAACTCATCCTTGTCGGCACAACCCTTGAAGTATCCGCGTTCCTCTTTGAAGTGCCAACCGGCATTGTCGCAGATGTGTATTCGCGCAGGTTGTCCATCATCATAGGTTACATTCTCATGGGACTGGGTTTCCTCATCGAAGGTCTCTTTCCGGCGTTCCTGCCCATTTTGCTGGCGCAGGTCATTTGGGGTTTGGGGTATACCTTCACCTCCGGCGCAAGGCAGGCTTGGATCACGGATGAAGTAGGCGAAGATGATGCCAACAAGTTATTTCTGCGCGCAACCCAGGTCGGTCTATTTGCGTCCCTGATCGGCATGGGACTCGCAACACTGGTCGGCGCGAACAATGTTGCCCTGCCGCTCCAGGTTGGCTCGGTGGGCGTCATGCTGATCGGTGTCATCCTGATATTCATCATGCCCGAAACCGGCTTTCACCCCACACCGCGCGAAGACCGCAATACCTGGCAGCACATGTGGCACACTTTTAAACAGGGTACAGATGCTGTCCGTTCAAAGCCGCGCCTGATGAGCGTGGTTGGTGTTGGCTTGTTCTACGGTATTTACAGCGAAGGCTTTGACCGTTTATGGGTCAAGCACCTGCTCGATACATTCGATCTGCCCAATCTCTTTGGGGGCAATCAAGTAGCGTTCTTCGCAGTTCTGCGGATCATTGCAACGATCATCACCATTTTCGCTGTCCGCTTTGTGGAGAAACGCGTGGATACGAGTAGTCCGCTTGCGATCGGGCGCGCCATGCTGATCGTGACGGGACTCATTTCGGTTGCGCTGATCGGATTCGCCCTCTCGCCGCTTCTTCTTCTAAGCCTGGGCTTGTATCTGTCCATTGACGTGTTACGTGACATTGCCGGACCTCTACAAACCGCGTGGGTCAACCAGAAGCTTGATTCGAAAATTCGTGCCACCGTCCACTCCATGTTCGGACAGGTGGATGCCATTGGGCAGGTGGTGGGCGGACCCATCGTCGCGGTGATCGCCGCAGTTGGTTCAGCGGTCGCCTCGCTCGTAACGTCTGGTCTGCTGTTGACGCCGGCACTGCTCTTCGTAAGCCGAGCCAACTCCCAGTCCACGAATGAAGCGGATGTGGATAAGGAAGCAGAACCAACTCCCGCAGACTAGATGGAAAAAATTACGGTCACCTTTATGGTGACCGTAATTTTTTTAGAGTTCAGAACCGTTTAGTGTATGGTTTGTACGTGCGTACAAAATCCACATCAGGATGGCGATCAGCACACTGACAATTGGGATGATGGGCGTACCCTCCCACATCCAGCGAATACCTGCTTCAGAACTACCCCTGACCGAAGCCGGGAACAAGCTGAAGAAGATGGCGAAACCCATATACATGGAGCGTTGCCAGAGTAATTTTTTGGTTTTTTCGAGCGTTTGCATTTCAGTCTCCTTGGGAATATGAATTGAATTGGGCGCGAGCGGTTGCTCTTGCTCAGCGACCAGTTTTGCGAAATCGGGATGCGTTGCGAGAAATTCCTCGACGAGCGCATTCGTATCCGGGCTGGCTTCGCCAGCGAGATAGACGGGTAATAGATCGGTGATCACGTCACGAGTGATTTTCATGGTTGCTCCTCTTGTTGATGCATATATTCGGTCAGCTTTAGCCGCGCGCGATGCACTTTGACTTTGGCGGCGGCGAGCGAAATATTCAATACATTGGCGATCTCTTCATACGAAAGGTCATCTTGCAAACGTAGGATCAGTGCTGCGCGATCAACCTCCGGCAAAGTTTGGATGAAACGCATGGCGGTTTGCAGGCTCGCTGAATTTTCTGCGGTTTGCTCAGGTCGCATCCGCGGCTCGGAAATATTTGACTCGATGGGCACAAAGCGTTTTTCGCGATTTGATTTTTTATACGCCAGGTTTTTTGCGATGGTCAATAAATAGCCTTTGACGGTTTCGCTTTTGATCTCGCCACTGGCGGTCAACGCACGCACAAAAGTTTCGGAGGTAATATCTTCCGCATCCTGGGCGTTGCCGCATAGCCAGTAGGCGAAACGATAGACATCCGCTGCGTATTTTTGGTAGAGTTCGTGAAAATTAGTGACCATTGAATTACAAGGATATTATCCCCTAACTGCAAATAAGTTACAGAGTTCGAAAAAGACCCGTATAGAGTGCCTTGTGAAAGTCCGCCCAACCTTTATAATCACCCCATGCTTCAAAACCTCAACGCTCATTATATTCAGCCCATCCGCACCTTCAAGCGCGATGCGCGCCTATTCCTATGGATGACCGTTATCAACGGCGTCATCTTTAGCGGCTGGCAGCTCTTCTTCAATATTTTTATCCTCGAGCGGGGCATCACGCGCGAATACCTCGGCATTATCAACTCTCTGCCATCGCTGACCGGTTTGTTGCTCGGCATTCCCATCGGCCGTCTCTCCGACCGCATTGGACGCAGGCGTGCCATCATTCTGGGTATCGCATTTTCGAGCCTGGCTTTTTTAGGTCAGGTGACCTTCAAACAGCCTGCGCTCATTCTGCTGATGTCAGCGCTCACCGGTGTCTTCAACATGTTCACCATCGTCAGCGTCTCCCCATTGCTGATGAAACTTTCCGACCTCAGTAATCGTACGCTGCTCTTCAGTCTCAACTATGGCTTGCAAACGTTGGCTGGGGCAGTGGGTAGTCTCTTCGCGGGGCAGCTCCCCGCGGTGTTTGGGAAACTCCTGCATGTTGGTGCGACGAATGCACTTGCGTATCAAGCCGTGTTGATCACCACGGTCTTATTAGGGACGACAGCACTGATCCCGATCTGGATGATGCGGGAACCGCAAACGCTTCCCCCTGCGGGGACGATGCAGACGCAACCGGAAGCTGATGCGCGGGCAACCAAGCCCAAGTCTGGTCTGACGCGTTTGACTGTCAGACTCGCGGCTCCCAACTTTTTGATCGGCATTGGTGCGGCGATCCTCATCCCATATATGAACGTCTTCTTCAAGGATCGGTTTCAAATCTCTGACTCGTTGCTGGGACTTTTATTCAGCCTGTCGTCGTTGTTCATCGGGGTTGGGAGTCTGATCGGTCCGCGGCTCACCACGCGCCTGGGTGGAAAGATCCGCACGGTGGCGTTTACGCAGCTTGCCAGCGTGGGCTTCATGCTCATGATCGGTTTCATCCCATCACTGTGGGTGGCTGGCTTTGCGTTCCTGATGCGCGCCGCGTTGATGAACATGTCGGCGCCGTTGTACTCCGCTTTTTCGATGGAGCAGACGCCTGAGCGCGAGCAGGGTTTTGTTAGTAGTGTTATGAATGTCGCCTGGCAGATCGGCTGGTCAGTGGGACCGTATCTTTCGGGTCTGGTACAGGTGCGTTATGGGTTCACGCCGTTGTTCCTGACGACCACGGTGTTGTATCTGTTTGCCATTGGGTTGATGTGGCGTTTCTTCAGCCGCACTGAAAATGTTTCGGTGCCTGCGTAGCCTTCTTGCAAAAAGATGCCGGTCTTTTCAGACTGGCATCTTTTTGTTTGGAGCCTTATTTTTTCACGATAGAACTTTGCCGAGAAATGTCAGGATGGTGTTGTTGAATTGCGCTGGTCTTTGCAGCGGCGCGAAATGACTGACGCCGCGGAGATACACATACTCGGCGTTGGGAATGTTCTGCGCGAGATATTCAGCGTGTTCCGGTTTGATGAATTCATCCTGCTCGCTCTGCACGATCGTCACCGGCACGCGGACTTGTGCCAGATCTTTCGCTGAATAATTGGGCTGGGTTCTTTGCATCAGACCGACTGCTTCAGAGAACGCGTCGAATTGCTCCGGTGTGGGGGATAGCGCCGCATAATCCTTTTTGTGGCGATTGATGCAGCGCCCAAGGATGGGGGTGAACT
>CAZMQE010000137.1:2780-8211 GCA_964568115.1 uncultured Anaerolinea sp. | reverse complement strand
GTCCGCGCTTTGATGCGTGCCCACATCCACGCCATGTTGACATCTTTATAGAACGGACCGAACTTCCCGATCAGCAACGGCTTCCACATCTGCTCATAGACTTGTTTGCCCGCATACTTCAGCATCCATTCATCAGCGGTGACTTTTTCAAGCGCACGCCAGTTATTCGTGAGGCGAAGAAATAATCCGACAAAGCCAAAGCGAATTTTGTTCAGACCAAACCCAAGTCCGGGAAAACGAAGCGCATTGAGGATCGAGTCAAAGGGATACCACTTATCCTTATACAGCATCACCGTCAACGGACGCGGGAAGATGACCTTATCCTTCAGTCCCAATTCTTCGATCAAGCCCATCATCGAGGCATCCGATTGAAACCAGTGATGATAGAACTTCTCGACCGACCAATCCCAATGCGGTTCTTTGAAGCCTGAAGCCAATCCGCCCACATAATCCGCGGATTCGTAAATAACTACGTCATGTCCAGCCTTGCGCAGGTCGTAGGCCGCTACCATGCCGCCATAGCCTGCGCCGATAATTGCGATTTTCATTCACACACTCCAAAAAAATTTCCGTCATTGCGAGGAGCCCGAAGGGCGACGAAGCAATCCCCGACACTGTGTGGAGATTGCTTCGGGCGAAAAGCACCGCCCTCGCAATGACGTAATATTTACTTCTTCGTTCTCTGTTCCAACTTCGCTGACAGGATCTTCAAGCGTCCCCATTCGTGCCGTACCACGTAGATCATGGCGAGCGTTTGCAGCCAGCGGAATTCGCATTCAGGGTTATGTGCCAACTGTTCAAAAACTTCCATCGCCTTTTCATCGGTGCGGTGGGCTTTGGAATATTCGACTGCCAGTTGCGCAAGAAAGACCTCGCGCTGCTTGCGGACTTGGGTATCCTGCGCGAGTTTTGCGCGGCTCTGGATCACACGTTGGCGTCCGCGCGCGATCGCGGCTTCGAGCTCATCTACCGTGAAGGGCTTGATCAAATATTCCTGCACACCAATGGAAATGGCAGTGCGAAACGTAGTGGCATCTTTTTCAGCGGAGAGAATGATGCAGCCGATCTCAGGGAAGATCTTGGCGATCTCTTTATAAGCGGTCAACCCGTCCATTTCGGGCATATTGATATCGAGCAGGACCAGGTCAGGGTGATGCTCCTTGGTCAGTTGCAATGCCTGCAACCCATTCGCAGCGATCGCGACCACCTCCACATCATCAATGGTGGCGAGCATCAGGCGGGTGTTGCGGCGGGTTTCCTGAATGTCATCGGCGATGAGCACCCTTAATTTGAACTTTTGGGAGATCTCAGGTTGCGTCATATCAAAATACCTTCTTTCAGACTGCCTTGATCATCACATAGAACAAGTATAACTCAGACGGATACTTCTCTTGTTCCTGTCATCTTCCCAAGACGGATTTTTTAGTATGGAGGTAACACGCTGAGCCTGATTTGCTTTGGATTAAATAAAAAGAGCGGAATATTATCCCGCTCTTTCTTCAGTGTTGAATTTGATACAGTTATTCTGTGACCTCTGCCCGCAGCGAGTCGTTCCATTTGATGCCTTCGCGCGCAAGATAATATGCGCCCAAGGCTGTGATCGGTAACCACAACGCGACATGTAATGTGAGGGTGTATCCAGCCGCGGTGGCTTGGTTCACGCCATAGGCAGTGAGCACGGCAATTCCAGGTGCATCGAAGGTGCCAATATACCCCGGCGCGGATGGGATGGTCGTGGCGAGGTTGACGATGCCATTCATGAGCATCAACGCAAAGAACGAAACGCTGAAGTTAAAGGCGTGCATCACGAACCAATATTTGCCAGTCTCCAATAACCAGATAATGACCGAAGTGAAAAAGACCATTAACACATTGAGCGGCGAACGAAGCGACGCCAGACCATCGAGGAACTTAGTCATCAAACTTTCGATGCGCTCCCGAAAACGTTCAGGCAGAAAGCGGATGAACCACACCCCAATTTTCATGGTCATTTGTGGAAACATCGCGGCAACGAGAAAGACCGCCAACGCGCCGAGAAAAACTCCCGTACCGATGAGCGCCACTTGTTGGATGTTGCCCACAAAGCCTGAACTGCCTGTCAGCTTGGTGAGTTCAGAAAGGTTTACAAAGACAAACGATAACATCACCACGCCATCGAAGATGCGTTCCACGATGATGGTGGCGAGTGAAGCCGAAATGGATACACCTTCTTTGCGTTTGAGGATCACCGCGCGTAATACTTCGCCCGCGCGCGCCGGATAAATGTTATTGCCCATGTAGCCAATGGTCGTGATGGGGAACATGGTCTTGGTGGGGATCTCTTTCATGGGTTTCAGTAGATAATGCCAGCGCCACGCCCGCACCCACACACCGATGAAGTACACACCGATGCCAGGGAGTAACCAAAAATAATTTGCCTGTTTGACCGCGCCCCAAAATTCATTGAGTTTCAGTCCACGCACCGAAAGCCAGATAAAGAGGACGCTGATCAGCACCCCAAGCCAGAATTGCCATTTTTTCATGCCGGAAATTGTACCAGAGGGAGAGCGGTGTATCAGGGCAGATGTACAAAGGGTGCAGACGAGCAAAGGTTTTCCTCTGTACCTTTGCTTCCTTTGAGCCTCTGCGCTTCAGCTTTGAGACTATAATTCTCTTGTGCCAATCAACCAACCCGCGCCTGATTTTGAACTGCCTGACCTCGACGGCAACCTCCATAAATTGAGCGATTATCGTGGACGAATCGTGATCGTCAACTTTTGGTCGTGTGAATGTCCGCATTCGGAGCGGACGGATCGCTCGACGATGGCTTGTCTCGTGCAGTGGGGTGCGGATGTGGCGATGCTGTCCATTGCGGCGAATCGGAGCGAATCCATTGTCAGCGTGGCAGAGGCAGCTAACGCGCGGCGCCTGCCGAGGGTCCTGATCGATGCGGAGCATGTCGTCGCGGATCTGTATGAGGCGGTGTCCACCCCGCAGGTGTTTATCGTGGATCGGGATGGTGTCCTGCGTTATCGCGGCGCAGTGGACGATGTGACGTTTCGCAAACGGCAAGCCACGCGCTTCTTTCTCGAAGAGGCGGTTGAGTCGTTGCTCGAAGGGCATTTGCCCACGCTGACAGAGACTCCCGCTTATGGTTGCGCCATTGTGCGTGAAATTTGATAGAATCAAACCGTGCCTATCGATACCTCTGCAAGAATCGCATTCCTGAAAAAGATCCATCTCTTCCATGGGTTGAATGATGCTGAATTCGCAGCCCTGGCAGATGAGCTGGATGAATCGACAGTCGGCAAAGGGGGGGTGGTCTTTGCGCAAGATACCAAAGCCGATGGCTTTTATTTGATCTATAACGGCAGCGTGCGGATCACCCGTAAGCAGGATAAGAAAGAAATACAACTGGCGCTGTTGGTGAAGAATGATTATTTTGGTGAAATGGCTTTGGTGGCGAACCGTAAGCGTTCAGCCACTGTGATTGCTCTGGTTGATACAACCCTCCTGAGGCTTTCACGGGCTGATTTCGATAAACTCTATAAGGTCGCGCCGCACATCAAGAACAATTTGGAGATCGCAGTACAAAGCCGTATTTTGGCACGCAAACTTAAATTCAAGTGGTTGCGACCCGATGAAGTGATCTATTTTCTGGCGCGCAAGCATTCGATCGTGCTCTGGGAGAAACTGGCAGTACCCATCTTGAGCTTATTGCTACCAGCTGGTTTGTTTTATTTGTATCTCTTTGTGATCAACTTTTTGATCGTGGCATTGGCGAGTGGGATTTCCCTGCTTATCATCCTCGGTTATATGGTCTGGTTGTGGGTGGATTGGGGCAACGATTATTACATCGTGACGAACCAACGTGTGGTGTGGCTGGAAAAGGTGGTGGGGATCTATGATAGCCGCCAGGAATCGCCGTTGGGCACGATCCTCTCCGTGGGGGTGGAGGTGAACCAGCTCGGCAAGATCTTGGATTACGGCGATGTCATCGTGCGGACCTTTGTTGGAAAGATATTGTTCAGCCATGTGAATCATCCTGCGCATGCGGGGAAGATGATCGAAGAATATTGGAACCGTACAAAAGAAGTTGCCGCAGGCATGGAAAAGGATGCGATGAAGAACGCCATCCGCAAACGCTTGGGATTACCCCAGCCCAAGTCTGCGCCGGGGTTTGGGGAACCCGCTCCGATACCAAAATCAAATACGCCGCCCCCGAAACTCAGTTCCGGGATGAAAGCGGTTTTGAAATTCCTGGGTGCAGATACGCTTAAGCTCCGTTATGAAACCGGCGATAGTGTGATCTATCGTAAACACTGGGTGGTGTTGGTGCGCGATTCATTGACTTCAGTAGCCGGTGCGGTAGGGACTTTGTTGTTATTCCTTGGACGCTTGATCCAATTGGCGTTTCTGCCGGAAGAATCCTTTATCTCATTCCAAAACGGATTTGCCGTGGATGCCTGGACGCTGGCTTTCCTGATCGCCTTCATCCCGTTTGCCGGTTGGTTTACCTACGGGTTGATGGATTGGAGCAACGATAAATTCGAAGTGACGAATGACCAGATCATTGATATAGACCGCAAGCCGTTTGGCACGGAAAGCCGCAATGCCGCGCCTTTGGAAGGTATCATGAGCACGGTTTATGAGCGTAAAGGCTTGTTGGGAAATGTCTTCAACTTTGGTACGGTGTATATTACTGTAGGCGGTTCCAAGCTGGCTTTTGAAGATGTGATGGACCCTGCCACCGTGCAATCGGATATTGACCGTCGGCGTATGGCGCGGACTGCCAAACAGAACGAAGCCAAGATCGCCGGAGAACGTGAGCGCATGGCAGAGTGGCTGGCGACGTATCATCGCGCTGCCAAGGACTTCAATGATGAAGAGAATCGAAACAGAAAATAAGAGTAAAATCGAGAACTTCATATTTCCGTCCTGAGCGGAGTGGCGTGTAGTGTTCGCCACGTAGTCGAAGGACAAACATAAAAAGGTATACATAAAGCATGACTCTCCGTAAGATCGTAACGCTCCCAGACCCGGTATTAAGACGCAAAGCCCACCCTGTCGAAACTTTCGATAAAAATCTCAAAACCCTGATCGATGACATGGTGGAAACCATGCGCGAGGCGCCGGGGGTTGGTCTTGCCGCGCCGCAGATCGGGCTTTCCGACCGTCTCATTGTGGTTGAGTATTATGAACACGATGAGGATGAAGAAAACGAAGATGCGCCCAAGAAGGTCTGGGCGGTGCTAAATCCTGAGATCATCAAAGCCTCCGAAGAGAAGACGATGGGTGTGGAAGGCTGTCTCTCCATTCCCGGTTTGCTGGGCGAGGTGGAACGGCATGCGGCGATTCAGGTCAAGGGCTTGAACAAGCATGGCAAGCCGATCAAGATCAAAGCCGAAGGCTGGTTGGCGCGTATCTTCCAGCATGAGATCGATCACTTGAA
>CAZMQE010000137.1:0-2680 GCA_964568115.1 uncultured Anaerolinea sp. | reverse complement strand
AAACACCTCTCCCTCACGAACTTCCGCAGCTTTGCCCGTTTGGATATTGACATTCCACAACGGGTGGTTTTGCTGACCGGTGCCAATGCGCAGGGCAAGACGAGTGTGCTCGAGGCGATTTATTTTCTCGCGGCATTCACTTCTTTTCAAACACATGTCGATCGGCAGATCGTCAATTTTCATGAAGCCAAAAAGAACACACTGGCGGTTACACGTCTCGTCGCCGATTACCAACGCGGCAAAAGCAAACATCGCATGGAAGTGCGTCTCATCCTTGAGCCAACGGGTATCAACGGTCAACGTCTGCGCAAAGAGATCCTGCTCGACGGTGTGAAAAAAGCTGCCAATGAAGTTATCGGTCATTTCAATGCGGTCGTCTTTGTACCGCAGATGTCGCAGATCATTGAAGGTGCGCCCGATGACCGCCGTCGTTATTTGAATCTTGCCCTCGCACAGTCCACGCCCGCGTATGCGCGTGTGTTGAGCGAATACAACCAGGCTCTAACTCAGCGCAACGCCCTGCTCAAGATGTTGAGTGAACGCGGCGGGAACAGCGACCAACTCGAAGTGTGGGATGACGCGTTGACGCGTCTCGGCGCGCAACTGATCATGTGGCGCATCGAAGCGGTCCGGCAGATCGAACGTCTCGCTTCGCGCGTTCATCACGAACTGACTCATGGATCTGAGATTCTGCGCCTCGCCTATGAGCCTGCGTATGATCCGCTGCCGAAGCCAAGCGGACAGATCGGACTCAAACTCGACACAGTGATTGACCGTTCGCATTTGGAGCTTGATGAAATTCAAGCGGGCTTTCGTGCGCGTTTGAAAGAACTGCGCAGTGAAGAGATTGCCCGCGGGGTGACCACGATCGGTCCGCATCGCGATGAGTTGCGTTTTCTTGCGAATAATATTGATCTTGGCGATTACGGCTCACGTGGACAAGTCCGCACGGTACTGTTGGCGTTGAAACTCGCCGAAGTCAATTGGATGAAAGACCGCACCGGCGAATGGCCCGTGATCTTATTGGATGAAGTCATGGCAGAATTGGATGCGCAGCGCCGTGCCGATCTGTTGAAATATGTTGGTGAAAGTGAGCAGGTGCTGTTCACGACAACTGACTTGAATTTATATGAACCCGATTTTGTTGAGAAAGCTGAAGTGTGGAAAGTGGAAAGCGGCAAAGTAGAAAAATAATCTTAGCTATGTCGCTCTGAGCGAAGCGAAGAGTCTCTACTACGACAAATGAGACCCTTCGGTCGCGAGTACGCTCCCTCAGGGTGACATCGTAGAATGACATGACCCTATCCGACCCCTTTATCCAATCTGTGCTTGAAAAAATCGATTCGCCTGATGTTATCGGCGTTGGCATCGTGGGCAGTTATGCGCGCGGACAGGAATCGAAATACAGTGATGTTGACTTTGATATCTTTGTCAGCAAATTACCTGAGAGCGAATATGACCGTTATACCCTGCGTCTTTGGGACAATAAACTGGTCAGCTTGAAATATGCTCTGCTTGATGATGAGCTTTCTGCGGTGACCGATCCGCGGCGGGCGATCTGGGCGGTGCCGGGCTTGAGTGGCATGCAGATCGTTCTCGATAAAGACGGTTCATTGGCTGAGTTGCAGAAGATGGCGCAGAAATTTGATTGGGCGTTATTGCAGCCTGAGGCGGATGAATTTGCTGTCGAAGAAGTGATGGGCTGTGCCGAGGAAGTTCATAAAATTTTGAACGGTCTCGCCCGTGGACATGAGTCTACGGTGTTGTACGCAACCTGGGGGCTGGTGAAATGTATGCTCGAAGCCGTGGCTGTGCAGCGCGGACTGATGATCGTCAGCGAGAATCGCTACTTTGATCTGATTCAAGAGTCGGTGGGGCGTGATACGAAATGGGTCAGTGCCTTCCGCACCGCCTGGGGACTCAATGCCCCATCATCCCAATATCAAGCACGCGGTGCGGCGGCGTTGACGTTGTACCGTCTCACTGCGGCGATGTTCGATGGCTTGATGCCCGAGAAACATCGTGAGGTGGTGAAGCATACGTTACGGCTCATCAAGGAGGCTGGCTACCAATGAACAAACTGGCTCAACGCGCAGTGAAGGTCCATGAAAAGTTAATTGAATTCTATGGCGAGCCGACCTGGCGGAATCCGTTGCCTGCGATCGATGAACTTGTTTCGACGATCCTTTCGCAAAACACAAATGACGTGAACCGTGACCGCGCCTTTGATGCCTTACGCGCGAAATTCCCAACTTGGGAAGCCGTACGCGACGCCAAGGCAGGCGATGTGATGGATGCCATTCGTCCGGCGGGATTGGCAAATCAAAAAGGTCCGCGTATGCAGCAGGTGCTGAAAGCCATTACCGAAGAGCGTGGCAATTTGGATCTGTCGTTTCTCAAAGACATGTCCGTGGACGATGCCCGCAACTGGTTGACCAAATTCAACGGAGTGGGACCAAAGACCGCCGCGATCGTTTTATGTTTTTCGTTGGATATGCCCGCGTTTCCCGTGGATACCCACGTCTACCGCGTGACTGGGCGTATCGGACTCCACTCTGAAAAGATGAGTGTCGAACAGGCGCATCCGCATCTCGAAAGTTTATTCCCGCCTGAGACATATTACGCCGCACATTTGAATATCATCCGCTTGGGACGTGAGATTTGCACGGCGCGTAAGGCG
>CAZMQE010000136.1:2880-8239 GCA_964568115.1 uncultured Anaerolinea sp. | reverse complement strand
GCCGAGCCGATCGTGCGGATGCGGTTGTACAAGCCTTGTTCTTTCAAACCGTCAATTTCCTGCGTAAGCCAATCGAGTTTTGTAGACATGGGGACTCCTTATCATAAATTCATGGTGGTCGAGTAGGTCGAGCGACAGCGAGACCGTATCGAGACCACGCGTTATCAAATAATATTTTGGTTGGAGATTACATGCTGGTTTCGACACCTGCACTTGCGTGCGGTGCAAGTGTACGCCTTCGGCTATCGCCTCAGGCTACTCAACCAGCAGAGTATTTATTTTTCATTATAGCAACTTAACAAAAAACGACTGTCACCTCTTGCCAGTGACAGTCGCCATGTTTAAAAATCTTTTATCGTCAACGGTCTGGGTTGTTTGCCATCAATATCCTGGATGCCGTACTCTATTGCCTCCTGTGCTGCAACGAGAACCTTTCCGCTCTTCTTCATGATATTCGGGTCAGTTGCCAGTGCAGCGACTACCCGACCAATAAACTGCGGCGACTCGGAGTTGCTCATGTCAAAATGTTTGGCGTTACGCATCACCGATTCTGTCCGTACCAAGCCGGGGTACAACGAAACCACAGCGATATTAAACTTCTTCAATTCGTGCGCCATATATTCTGTCATCTTGTCGACCGCGGCTTTGGAAACTCCATATTGCACGTTGTTCATATACACCTGCGCCGACCAAAATGAAATATTCACGATCAAGCCGTTCTTTTTCTTCGTCATCTTACGTGCCGCATAAGCAGAGGCTGTGTATGCCGCTCGTACACCTCCATGGAACATCGCGTCCCAGCGCCAGAAGGGTTGTTCCCAAAACGGTTTGAAATACGTGAACTTTCTGCCCTCGTGCATGTTTTCATATCCGCCCCAGGCGTTGTTCACCAGAATATCAATATGTTTTTCTTTTGCGATTTGTTTGAATGCCGCTTCCACTTGCTTATCATCGGTATGGTCACATTGAATGGCGATTCCTTTTCCGCCCATTGCGGTCACGGCTTCGGCAGTTTGGTAAACTGTTCCACCCAATTTCTCTGCATCCGTTTTATCTTTAATAGTTCGTCCCGTCACGTACACGGTTGCGCCGGCTTCGCCCAATCCCAATGCGATGCCTTTTCCCACACCGCGGCTTGCTCCTGTTACCACTGCAACCTTCTTTGCCAGCGAATTCATAAGCCTCCTTTGGTTTAAAAAGAACGACGTCTTCTATCAGGACGTCGATTAAATCAGCCTTTGCACGGTAAAGCAAGGAGAAATTATTCTTCGATGCGACCTTCACCCAGAATGCCCAACTCCATTAACGCTTCCATCACTTTTTGGATGGCTCCGCCTTTGACGACGACCGCGGTTGGACTTAATACTTCGCCCAGATATTTTGCCGCTTTGGACTTGCGCAGCTCTTCCAAAATTTCGGGCTTGCTCAGCCTCAAAACGACTTGAGTCTCAGCCCGAGCTTCGGTTCCGCTCACTTCCCAACGCTTGAGGGCTTTGATCAATGAGGGTGGAATCCCGGCGCTGTGTTTGGCAAGCAATGGCAGCAGATGTTCGATCTTGAGACCTTGTTCTTTGGCTTTGGCGAGTGAGTGAGTTGAGATGCGATAACGGAAATCGTCCCCTTTGGGTTCTTCCCATTCGCAGAAGCGTGAGACTTGATAGCGCACCACGCGCGGTGCATCGCGCGGAATGGATATCTTCCCGCTTGATGTCACCGCAATCTTTCCTTTTTCTTCTTTCTTGTTCTCAAACGATGCAATCCTAAAAGCAGTCGGTTCGGTTGAGCCTTCTGCCATGGATAGATCCACTTGCCCAAGCCAATATAAAATATTCGTGATGAAATATTTGATCAACGCGCCGTCCACCTGATCCCAATAGGAGAAGCCGCGCAGATACACGCCATCTGACTCGCGTTTGATGAACCATGAGTCATAATCGCTGGCAGGGCGTTGGAAGTCCGCATATTTTTGTTTGATGTCACGGATAAAGGAATTTAGACTCCACCATTTGTCTTCAGGGATGGCATCGATCAAGTTCAAAAGGAACTCGCGGGTTTCCTGTGGCTGGTTGGTCCACTCGCCTTCGCAGATGATGCCAGGTGTGAGTTTTAATTCGTTGAAGGTTGTGCTTTCAGTCCACGCGTCTTGTAATAGTTTCAATGCATCTTTACGCGGAGCTTCGAGGAAAGCTTTGACCGCTTCAGGTAGAAGGGTATTCTTTTTAATGAGTTTTGCGGAATTAAGAAGTGCGCTGAGTCGTAAGTCGGATTGCCAATCCGGCTTACCCATTCTTAACGCGGCAAGCATCGTTGTTGCTTCATCCAAAATAAAATCGTTTGCAGGAAATTCCTGCCCTTTTTCTTTGGGTGATGCGGGGCGACCCAACGCCTCTGTCGTGACAGGCGCCTCATCACCTGCTGTGCGGCTTTCGATCAACAATAACAGATCGTCGGGAATGTAGGCGAATTCTTGTGAGCCTTTATCGGTCTCGAAGAAGGCACGCGCAAGCAAGCCGCGATAGAAAAGAATTTCCGTTGTCGAGGATGGTTTGAGATGCGGACGTTCGCGATCGCGTTTGCCTGCACCCATTTCGCGGATATCACCGTATTTACGGATGAAGGTTGCCCAGATGATGCGCCCGCCTGATTGGACGAGGTCGGTAATGGCAGAGTCCGCTTGAGGGGAGAGGGAGTCCATTAATTCAGCGAGCGATTCGAAGTCGAGGATAGAAGCGGATAGTTCATCCCGTGCTGAATCCACATCGGTGGATTCCAATTCGAGCCCCCAGAATTCCGCGATGATGCGGAGGTGTCCGATATCTTGTTTGAGGAGGGAGTGGGTAAGGTCAGGCATGGTTACGGATTACGCGTCACGAATTATAAAGCGTAATCCGTAACGTGTAATTAACCACGCACAACTTTCAATGCATTTGGCAAAATTTCAAAACTAACTTTGCGCAGGTCTGAGCCGGGACCTGAATAGATCTCGCCGTCGGCATGAATGTACAGTGGACGATCGGATGTAAGTGTGAATTTCTTGCAACTGCCCATGCGGACTTGTTTGAAGCGCCCGTGCGTGCCTTTCATAACCTCAGGCACGATGCGGAACATCATGAGGCGGCTGACATTGGTGATCATGGCGTAGTGAAAAATCCCATCGTCGATTTTAGCTTCGGGTGCCACGAGGAAGCCGCCGCCTTCGCGCGGACCATTACACACGATGAGATAGATCACACTTTGCTCCCATTTTTCGCCATCTGATTCAATTTGCATTTTGATGGGGTTGTGATCGAGGAGAATAGTTTGAATGACCGCGGTGAGATACATGAGGAAGCCGCGCAGGATGGGGAGCTTGTGTGAGCGGATGGTGACCGTAGCACCGAAGCCGATGCCAAGCGTGTTGTCAAAATATTCTTTGCGTCCCTCGCCATCGGTCATCAAGCCGAGGTCAACGGTGGATGCTTCACCGTTAATAGCACGTTTGAGTGCCTCGTTGGGGTTTTGGGAGGCATTGATGCCATGTCCGAAATCGTTGCCTGAACCAACCGGCACAACGCCGAGAATGGGACGTTTGTTTTCAGGGATCTGCATCAGTCCATTCATCACTTCGTGAACGGTGCCATCACCGCCCATCGCAATGACCATGTCATAGCCTTCGGCTGATTTTGCGAGATCGATCGCGTGACCGGGATAGACCGTGCCGCTCCAATCGATGCCGCCGTGTTGTTCGGTGATGGAGCGCAGGTCGCGCGCGACGCGCCAGGCGTTGCCCATATCTGCCATGGGATTCAGGATGATCTTGATTTTGCGATGCATGAGGAGTCCTCCGTTTTTTTAAGTGACAGTCACCGGTTAGGTGACTGTCACTTTCAATTCGCAGATTATAACCCCCGTAAAACAAAACCGATGTTATTCTTCAATGATGTTGTGGGTTGCCAATGGACCCGTGATGCCGCGCGCCACCTGAAATGTGCCGCGATCATATTTTTTGGCTTTGTATAACGCCGCATCTGCCGCGCGCAGGAGGTCGGGTCCGTTACGGGCATTGACGGGGAAGAGCGCGATGCCGCCTGAAATGCCGAGTTTGAGCTTTTTGCCATCGGGAAGTTTGAATTTGAGCTTCTTGAGACCTTCGACGATTTTTTCTGCAACGATCTTTGCGGATGACATATCCGATTGAGTTAGGATCAACGTCAACTCATCGCCGCCATAGCGGGCGAGAAAATCCGTGTTGCGGACGCCGCGTGCCATCTGACTGAATACCAAGCGTAGAACGTCATCGCCAACCGGGTGACCATAGGTGTCGTTCACGTCTTTGAAGCCATCCAGGTCCATCATGATGACGGCAAAAGAATAATTGTTTTTGCGGGCTGAGATGACTTCCTCTTCCAGCCGTTCATCCAGGGCACGGCGGTTGGGCAAGCCGGTAAGGGTGTCACTGTATGCCTGCCTGCTGATGATCTGATGCAGGCTGGCGTTCGAGATGGCAACCGCAGCCTGGTCTGCCAGCAGGCTGAGCAGACGCAGGTCTGAAGCGGAGAACCCGCCGGTGATCGAGCGTGCCAGATTCATAACGCCCACGATGTTCGTGCCAACTTTAAGCGGGATCCCGATGATGGAACCCTGCCAGTCTGTGGGGGCGCCGACAAAGAGCGGATGATTTTTCATATCTTCGACGATGATCATTTCGCCGTCGCGGGCAACCGTGTAGGTCAAGCCATTCGTTCTGGGCTTGGACCAATCCTTGTTGCGATTGCCTTCTGCATCGAGGGCGGCGCCGAAAGTTAGTTTCTTGTTCTTATACAGGAAGATGTGGACATTGTTGGCACTTGCGATCAGGCGCAGTGCCTCAGAGACGACCGCATCCAAAACGTCAGGCAGGTCGAGGCTTGAGGTGAGATCGATGCTTAATTTTTTAAGCGCATCCAGTTCAGCTGTCTGCTGCTTGAGCATTGCCAGCAAAGCGCGGTTATCGAAGAGACCCTGTACCAGGCGCTCGGTGCTTTCAGTGTATGCGGGAGAAAATTTTTCAATGGACGCGGAGAGAATATCCAGAAGTTTTAAGATGTATTCACGTTCTTCTGGAGAACCACCCTGTTCTTCCAAGGCGCGGCGGGCTAATGTAAGTATTTTTATGCGAGTATCTACCATTCGTTATTTTTTACCAGTGCAGCATTTAATCATGAATTGAATAAGGTCGAGGGTGACTTTAGTCCTAAAAGATGTGATTGTATTGGAATCATTATAATCATCCTCCACATAGGGTGTATTACATGCCCGTTACAACCTTTGGATGATAAAATGACCTTATCTTATTTGGAGGACAACGTGTCAGATAACACTCCCGCAGCAGACTCACCCA
>CAZMQE010000136.1:0-2780 GCA_964568115.1 uncultured Anaerolinea sp. | reverse complement strand
AACACCTTCACACAACTTGAAAACTTTGGGCATTCGCTCAAAGCGTCCTCTTATCGCATTCAGATCAAACGAACTGAAGATATTTACGAAGCCTTTCAACTCACCAAGAAACTCGGTCTCACCGTCACCGCGCGCGGGACCGGCATCAGCTATAACGATGTGTCGCTCAATGGCGGCGGGATCGTGCTGGATATGACCGGCATGAATCAGATCGAAGAATGGGATCCAGCTACCGGCTATGTGCGATGCGAGGCGGGCGTCACGCTCGAGCAACTTTGGAAACGCGTCGAACCGGATGGCTGGTGGCCCCCCGTCGTCTCAGGTACGATGAAGACCACGCTGGGCGGTTGTCTCGGGGCGAACATCCACGGTAAAAATAATTTTCAGGTGGGTCCGATCGGCGAGCACGTCGTTGAGTTCACAGCGATGACGCCCACCGGCGCATTGATCACTTGCACGCCCAAGAAAAATGCTGATCTGTTCTACGCCATGATCAGCGGGCTTGGGATGCTGGGCGTCTTCACTTCCATCACGCTGAAGATGAAACGCATCTATTCCGGACTGATCTCTGTGGACGCGTGGCATGTGCCGGATCTCAACCGACAGCTGAGCGGTTTGCTCGAACACGCGCCCGACCATGATTACATTGTGGGCTGGCTGGATACGACGATGAAGGGCAGTAAGTTGGGCCGTGGACAGATCCATGCGGCGCGCAATTTGAAGGAAGGCGAAGATCCTGATGCGCAGAAGACCATGCAACTCGCGTATCAACATTTGCCTGACCGGCTATTTGGTGTGATGCCGAAATCGTTGTTACATTATTTTATGAATCCGTTTTTGAATAACCTGGGCGTATGGGGCGTCAATACGGCGAAGTATATTAGTTCGCTGCGCGACCACACCTTCCGACAATCACATGCCGAGTTTCATTTCCTTTTGGATTATGTGCCCGATTGGGAGCGCTCGTTCGGACGCGGCGGCTTGATCCAGTATCAATCGTTCCTGCCGAAAGAGACCGCTGAAAGTACCTGGCGTGAAATGATCGAGCTTTCGCATCGACGCGGCTTGCCCTCGTATCTAGGCGTGACCAAACGCCATCGCCCCGATCAATTCCTGCTGACACACGCCGTGGATGGTTTCTCGCTTGCCATGGATTTCAAGGTGACAGATAAAAAACGTGCCGAGTTACGTCAAATGTTGCAGGAATTCGATCAAATCGTGTTAAAAGGCGGTGGGCGTTTCTATTTCGCCAAGAACAGCGAAACCTCCGCAGAAGCCACACGGCAGTTCCTTGGGGAGGCTGTCATTTCCAAATTCAAGAAACTCAAAAAGCGTTGCGATCCGAATAGTTTGTTAGAATCAGACCTGTATCGTCGTATTTTCTTATAGCGAGAAGGAGCAGCCATGAATGTGCCTACTGGTCAGTATGACCTGATCGTGATCGGCTCGGGACCCGCAGGGGAGCAGGGCGCGGCATATGCCGCGCAAGCTGGGAAACGGGTAGCAATGATCGAACGCTCTGCGAACGTAGGTGGTGCAGGCATTAATGGCACGGTGCCCTCCAAGACTTTGCGGGAAGCGGCATTATATTTTTCCGGGTTGCGACAGCGCGGTTTGTTTGGTATCGATTATGCACTTAAAGAAAATCTTTCGGTGAAAGACTTCATGCAGCGTCAACATTTTGCTGTGGAGAATGAGCAGAAGTCCATTGAGGGGAATCTCCAACGGCACAATATCACGTTGATCCATGGTGAAGCATCCTTCAAGGATGCGCACACCATGCAGGTGACTTCACCCGATGGCGGCGAAACACAGATTAGTGGTGACATGATCCTCATCGCGACCGGTTCAGTCCCTTATAACCCGCCAGAACTGTCTGTGGATGGCAAGCTGGTCTATGATTCGGATTCGATCTTGCAAATGACTCACATTCCCAAAACGATGGCGATCGTGGGGGCGGGTGTGATCGGCACGGAATATGCCTCCCTGTTTTCGGCGTTGGGGGTGCAGGTGATGTTGATCGAACCGCGGGAACGGGTTCTGCCTTTTGTGGATACTGAGATGATCCACCGTTTGCGCGATCAACTGACTTTGATGGGTGTTAAGTTCGCGTTGGGTTCCAAAGTAACAGCTGTTGAGCTTAAAGATGACCATGTTCAATTGACGATCGATCGTGAGAAAGTCATGACTTTCGATGTCGTCTTGAGCGCCACCGGCCGGCAGGGCAATGTGAAAGCATTAAGGCTTGACCAGGTCGGTATCGAAGCAGACGAGCGCGGCATTATCACCGTCAACGAAAGATTTCAGACCAGCGTTCCCAATATCTATGCGGCGGGAGATGTGATCGGCTTCCCGGCGCTGGCATCCGCCTCCATGGAGCAGGGCCGGGTCGCAATGGTGAACGCTTTTGATCCAAACTCAAAACATTATATGACGGAGATTCTGCCTTTATCCATTTATGCCATTCCAGAGATTTCGATGGTGGGCGTCACCGAGGATGAGTGCATGGCGAAGCAAACGCCGTATGTGATCGGGCGCGGATACTTCAAGAACAATCCGCGCGGGCAGATCATCGGCGATATGAGCGGGATGGTCAAGCTGATCTTTTCGCCGCACAATAAAATGCTGCTCGGTGTGCATATCATTGGTGAACAGGCTTCTGAGTTGATCCATATCGGCGCACATGTAATGATGGCAGGCGGCACTATCAATTCGTTTATTCAGGCGATCTATAACTACCCAACCCTGGCGAGTTTGTATAAAAATGCCGCAATTGATGG
>CAZMQE010000135.1:2004-8247 GCA_964568115.1 uncultured Anaerolinea sp. | reverse complement strand
GCACGCAATACCATCTTAGGCGAGTCGCTCGCACGGCTCGTAGAGTTCGCAGGCTTTGAAACCATTCGCGCATCGTATCCCGGCGACTTAGGTCTCGGTGTGATCACGGTGGTGTGGGTTTATGATAAGTTCTACAAAGGACAGGAACCCGAGGGCGTGCACGAGCGTGGACAATGGATGCTGAAGCTTTATGCCGAAGCAACCACTTTGCTCGAAAAGAAAGATAATGAAACGCCTGAAGAAACTGCCCAACGCGAAGCCTATGACGCTGAGCGCCGTGAGATGTATCGCAAATGGGACGCGGGCGATCCGTATGTGCGCGAATTATGGCGTGTCACACGCGAATGGAGTCTCGAAGAATTACGAGACATCATGCATATGCTTGATGTCAAGATGGACGTGTGGTTCTACGAAAGCGAAGTGGATGAACCATCCAAAGTCATCATCAATGAATTGATCCAAAGAGACATCGCCGTTGACGAACGACCGCAAGGCGGCGCAGTGATCGTCAAGATCGACGAGAAGCTCGGGCTGACCAAAGAAAAATATCGCACTGCGGTTGTACTGCGCAGTGACGGCACATCGCTCTACCTCACCAAAGACCTGGCGCTCGCTAAAGTCAAGTTCGAACAATACCATGTGGACCGCTCCATCTACGTCGTGGATTTCCGTCAAAGTCTGCACTTTCAGCAAGCGTTCAAGATTCTGGAAATGTGGGGCTTTCCGCAGGCTGAGAAGTGTTATCACCTCTCGTATGGATATGTCACTTTGCCAGAGGGCGCGATGTCCTCACGGCGTGGACGGGTGGCACTGTTCAAGGAAGTCTATGATGAAGCGGTCAAGCGCGTGCTCGCAGTTGAATCTGAAAAGACCGGTGATATCGCCGAACATGAACGCGTCAAGATCGCTCAACAGATCGGCTTGGGCGCGTTGGTCTACTCGATGCTTTCTGTGGACAACAACAAGGATATTGTCTTTGACATCAATGAAGCCTTATCCTTTGACGGTCGCACAGGTCCTTATATTCAAAACGCACACGTTCGCGCGAACTCGATCTTGAAAAAGGCAAACGCTCAAAACCTGGCGAACGCTTCCTTCGATTACGAATTAACCAAGAACGAGATCGAGCTCATCGAACAGATCTCACGCTTCCCGAATGCAGTACAACAAGCCGCCAACGAATATCGTCCGTTGGTGATGGCGGCATATGCCTATGACCTGGCGAATGCCTTTCACTCGTTCTATCATGCGGTGCCGGTCACACAGACCGAGGATGAAAAGACCCGCAACGCACGCTTACAATTGGTCGCCGCCTCCAAACAAACCATCGCCAATGCGCTACTGCTATTGGACATTCAAGCGCCAGACGTGATGTAAGTTTATAGGTATGCATGTAGAATCATAAACACCGAAACAGACTGAACTTTTGAGAAGTTTGGTCTGTTTTATTTTTAGAAATAACGAATTTATGTATCCACAGATCTTTGACGAAACACATCCATTGGAAGAAGTTTTGGTTTGGGGCGAGCCGGGCATCGAGGCATTGCTGGGGCAGTTGCTTCCCAAGTCGCGCAGTTTGTTCTTCAGTTACTACGAGGTACTCGAAGCTCGCAAAGAATTTCGACATTTGCAAACCCTGGTCGAAAATGAAAAGATTCAATTTACACGCGCCAAGGATGCGCTGGCAAAAAGGCTGGGGCGAACCGAACTCGTAAACGAACCAAAATCTATTCGGCAACTAGAAACCGCGCTGCTACAACGTGCGAATGAGTATTACGAAACCTTTCGCGAGGGCAAAATAAAAGATTTTGCGCATGAGGGTATTCACGGGGATATCGACCAGATCTATGAGCAGATCCAAAAAGACATCAAACAAATTCTGGCTGAAGATATTCAAGCCTATGGCGAAGCATCTGCGCTGCGGTTGAATTACCTACTAAGCCTTTCACATGAACTACCGCTGGCAAATATTTTTTACGGCAGAGATCAGTCGCAAGCACTGGCAGATAAACTCGTGCTTTCGATCCTCAAATGGAACATTCGCAAACCAGAGGTGGCGATCTTCAAAAAAGCCTTGTTGGAATTGGGCTACACCGAAGCACTCCTCGAAATTGACCGGGGCACCCTGGAAGGCGGCGATATCGCCGTCGCCGGTGACACCTGCTACATTGGCGTAGGCGCACGCACTACATTCAGCGCTGCCAAAAACTTGTGTCGTAAGATCGGTCCCTGGTTGGAAGGTCAGGGATTGCAGATCGTGGCAGTCGTCAACAAACGACATGAGCAAGAAGCCATGCTGTACGGCGCCCCCACCGACGAGCACATGCACTTGATGCATTTGGATATGTTCTGGATACCACTCGCGCCTGATTTGGTGCTGGCATATGGTGCTGAGATCGATCAACGTGAAGTGATCCGCATCACCCACAACTCAGACATGTTCATCACCGAGGAGCTGGGAAGTTTCCGTGAGTTTCACTCCGACAAAGGGATCGAGATCATCGAAGTGACCAAACAGGAACAGGAAAACTTTGCAACCAACCTGTTGAACCTAGGCAACAAAACCGTCATCGTGGCACTCTCCACCAACACACGCGTCATTGCCGAATTGGAGAAACGCGGCTATCGGGTCTTGAGCGCTGAATTGAACAAACTGGTCAATGGCTATGGGGCAACGCACTGCTTAACTGCACCCATCAGAAGAACCCGCCAAACAAGGTAAACAGTGTCATATTGAAAACAGGCTAAACGTTATCTATACGTTTAGCCTGTTTTCTTTACAATCATGGTACGTGTAAATGTCACGCTGGGTAAAAACGAAGAGACTCAAAACCAAAGCCGGGACTCTTTGGACACTGTCCTCAGCGCGACTTTTAATAAATAGGAGAACCCTATGGCAATCAAAACTCTCATCATGGGCGCGGCAGGACGTGACTTCCATAACTTCAATACGTTCTTTCGCGGCAACAAGGATTATGAAGTCGTAGCATTCACTGCGACCCAGATCCCGGATATTGACGGACGCGTCTATCCGACCGAATTGGCTGGTTCGTTATACCCAAGCGGAATCCCCATCCGCGCCGAAGAGGAACTAGTCGATCTCATTAAACAGCATGGCGTGGAACAGGTCGTCTTTGCATACAGCGATGTGCCGCACGAATACATCATGCACAAAGCCAGTATTGTCAACGCCGCTGGTGCAGATTTCCGTTTGATGGGCACGAAGTACACCCAGGTTAAGTCGACCAAACCTGTCGTGTCAGTCTGTGCTGTTCGGACGGGATCAGGCAAAAGTCAGACAACGAGGCGCGTGGCTGCCATCCTGCAAGAATTGGGATACAAAGTCGCAGCGATCCGTCACCCGATGCCGTATGGCAATTTAGTCCGCCAGGAAGTGCAGCGCTTTGCTGATTACGGCGATCTCGATGAACACGAAACCACGATCGAGGAGCGCGAGGAATACGAGCCTCATATTGACAATGGCGTGATCATTTACGCTGGCGTGGATTACGAAAAGATCCTGCGCCAGGCTGAACAAGAAGCCGATATTATTTTATGGGATGGCGGCAACAACGACTTCCCATTCTATGTTGCCGATCTGCAAATTGTGGTTGCTGACCCGCATCGCGCTGGTCACGAGACCATGTATCACCCCGGTGAGACGAATGTCCGCCTCGCCGATGTGTTCGTGATCAACAAAGTGGACACGGCTGACCCTGAGAAAGTAATTCAAGTGCGCGAGTCATTGCGCAAGTTGAACCCGAATGCGATCCAGATCGAAGCCGCCTCCCCACTCTTTGTGGATGACCCGGATTCAATTCGCGGCAAGCGCGTGCTCGTCATCGAAGATGGTCCCACTCTCACGCACGGTGAGATGGCGTACGGTGCTGGCTATGTGGCTGCACGCAGATTCGGCGCAAAAGAGATCGTAGACCCACGTCCGTTCGCAGTGAAATCCATTGCAGCGACGTATGTCAAATACCCGAAGACCGGACCGATCCTACCGGCGATGGGCTACGGCGAAGCGCAGATGAAAGATCTCGAAGAAACCATCAACAAATCTGATGTGGACATGGTCATCGTTGGTACGCCCATTGACCTCACGCGCGTCATCAAGATCACTAAACCATATCAACGTGTGCGCTATGAATTGCAGGAAATTGGTCAACCCACATTGCAGGATGTTTTGCTGAAGAAGTTTGGGAAGAAGTAACAAGACTTCGGAAGTCTGCGAGACTTCCGAAGTCTATACATCAGGGAGTCGGGTGATAAAATTCATCCGGCTCCTTTTTCATTAATTCAATAAGTTAATCCAACCTTCTCTAAGGTGGAAATACATATGCTACAGAACATCACGAAATGGTTCAGCCCTCCGCAATTCCCGGACGATGAAGATAAGACGCGCGTCGCGGGTATGTTGCATAGTATTCTGTTCGTATTTCTGAGCGTCATCATGCTGGCGATTGCGTTGGGTGTTTCAGGAAGCGTCAGCATCACCAATCGTGCTTTCTTCAATCTCTCCATTGTGGTCGCGCCTGTCTCGATCATGACCATGCTGGTTCTGTTGCACAAGGGCTATGTAAATTTCGTGGCGTGGATCTTCGTCTTTTTTCAATGGCTATCCACCGTTACGCAGGTTTTCGGGTCAGGCGGTATTGCAAGCCCGGCAGTCAGCGCTTTCATTGCCACACTCCTGCTGGCTGGTTTCCTGATCAATGGACGTGCAGTAGCCATCTTCGCTGCGCTATCGGTATTCGCTATTCTGGGCGTTTGGCAATTGGAAAATCTCGGTCAATTACCGCCGCCGCTTGTGTTCGAATCGCCGCAAGCCAAAGTCTTTTTTTTCATGACCCTGATGGTTGTCACAGCCGCTTTATTGAACATGGTCATGCGCGCGCTCAATATTTCTCTAATCCGTTCGCGAGACTATGCCAGGGAATTGGAACAGGTCATTCAACAAAAATCACAGGCTGAAGCCGCGCTGCAACAATCTACAAAAAGGCTGGAAATTTTACATGAGATCGACCGCGCTTTGATCTCTTCCAACTCGCTGCATGCGATTGCGACTGGGGCATTGGTACGTATTCGCCAATTGGTTTCATGTCCGCGCGCCACCGTTTCCATGTTCGATATCAATAAAAACGAAGCTTATTTCCTCGCTTCTGATCTTGCTGAAGGCAGTTCAATTTGGGATGCCCCGATCTCGTTACAACAGTACGGTCAATACGTTATTGATGAACTTATCCAGAATAAACCTTTTATTATGAATGATGTGTTGACGGATCCGCGTGCCGTTGAGTTGGATATTCTGCTCGCCAAACAAGATGGCATCCATGCCTGGCTGTACCTGCCGCTTCGTTATCAGGGACAGTTGATCGGCGCGCTGAATCTGGGGCGTGGTGCCGGGGAGAGCTTCACCGCGCAAGAAGCCGAATCAGCCCAGGACATTGCCAACCAACTGGCGATTGCGATCCAACAATCGCGTTTATACGAAGCCCTGCAAAAAGAACTGACCGAGCGCCAGAAACTCATTGCCCAACTCGAATCCAATAATGCCGAACTCGAACGCTTCACCTACACCGTCTCGCATGATCTGCGCAATCCGCTCGTGACCATCAAGGGCTTTCTGGGCATGCTCGATAAGGATATTCGCGATAACCGGCAGGACAGAATTCAAAGTGACTTCCAGCGCATCGCCGGTGCCACCGACAAAATGGATACCCTGCTCACCGACCTGCTCGAACTCTCCCGCATCGGACGCATCGTCAACCCGCCCATGGAGATTGATACCGTCCGATTGATCCAGGATGCGCTCGATAATTTGGATGCCCGCCTCCGCTCGAAAAACATTACCATGCAGATCGCATCAACGTTTCCAGACCTGTATGGCGACCGGACCCGCCTGCGGGAGGTCTTCGAAAACCTGATCGATAATGCCGTCAAATACAGCAGCACACAATCCAGCCCACTCATTGAGATCGGGACCCGACAGGCAAAAAACGAAGCGATCATTTTCATAAAGGACAACGGCATCGGTATCGAAGAGCGCTATCAAACCCGCATCTTTGCCTTGTTTGAAAAGCTCAATCCCAACATCGAAGGCACGGGCATCGGGCTGGCGCTTGTCAAACGCATCGTGGAAGTCCACGGCGGCAGGGTTTGGGTTGAATCAGAAGGACTGGGGAAAGGTTCCACATTTTGTTTTACAATTCCAGATACCAGAAAGCAGGGGAATTAAGGCAA
>CAZMQE010000135.1:0-1904 GCA_964568115.1 uncultured Anaerolinea sp. | reverse complement strand
AAAAACCAGGAATGATTGTAAAATATCACCATGCCAGCATTTATCAAATTCTTCTCTGCCCCTCTCCTTCCAGATGAAGAAACGAACCGGCGTGCAGGTTTGCTTAGTTTCATTCTCAACCTGCATATTCTCACAGCGTTGAGCACAACGCTTATTTTTATTTTGTTCATAAGTATGCCGCCCATCTTTCCTCTAGCAGCTTTTCTCGCCAGCCTGCCGGGGTTTGGTTTGCGGGCAATGTTACGGCAGGGATATGTAAAATCGTCTTCGGTCATGTTTGTAAGCATGGTGATCTTGATCATGCCCGCACTTGCCTGGTTCAGTGGGTACTCTATCGCTTCAATACCCATTACAGTCTTTCAGTGTATTACCGTTGTAATGGCTGGCTTGCTGCTGGGCAGGTGGGGCGCAGTTATTTTCGTGGCGTCAACCGCCATGCTGAATGGCGCATTGATCTACGCAGAACTTCAGGGGCTTTATAGTACAGATACGTCTCATAACCCGATCCTGGCATGGTCGATGCAGGTCATTGCATTTAGCGCGATCGCTTCCATGCTATATGTCACCAACCGTCTCATTGGCGCATCGTTTAGGCGCGCACAAAAAGAAAATGACCAACGCCGCGCCCGTGAGCAAGAGCTGGAACAGGTCATTCAAGCCAAAACCCAAACCGAAGCCGCGCTCAAAAAATCCGCAGAGCGTCTTGAAATTCTGCACGATATCGACCGCGCCCTGCTCACTGCCAGTTCACCCCAGGCGATCACCCAAACAGCGCTTGCCCGCATTCGTCAATTAATTCCATGCCCGCGCGCCAGCGTCACCCTGTTCGACTTTGCTAAAAATGAAGCCATATTCCTAGCCGCCGACTCAGATAAACCAAGTTCGGGCGCGGAAGGGATCATCACCCTGCAGGGCTACGGGCAATACGTGATTGATGAACTTCAAAAGAACCAGCCTTGCATCGTGAACGACACGCGGACGCACCCCGCCGCCACCGAGTTGGATAAACACCTCGCTGAAGATGGACTCCCCTCCTGGCTGTACCTCCCGCTTCTTTATCAGGGACAGTTGATCGGTGCCCTCAATCTGGGGCGCGCCGCTGAGAACTTTTTCACCACCACCGAAGCGGACATGGCATTCGGCATCGCCAATCAACTGGCAGTGGTCGTGCGCCAAAGCCGATTATATGAAGACCTGCAAAACGAGTTGACTGAACGCAAACAAACCGAGGAAAAACTGGTGAATAGCGAGGCGCGTCTGCGCGCCCTGGTGGAGAATTCCCCCGACTTGATCCTCGAAGTGAATCGTCAGGGCGAGATCCTGTTCATCAACCGGTTTACAGAAAACTACCTGGGTAAAAATGTGCGGGAGGTGCTGCCTCCCGATCAGGTTGCCCCGGCGCTGGAGATCATCGACAAAGCCTTCGATACCGGTCAGTTTCAGGCGCTTGAAATACAGACCTTTAATCCACTGGGGAAAATAAGCTGGGATTCGATTCGGATCGGTCCGGTAAAACAAGGTGATCGAGTGACAAGTTTGACGCTCATCACAACTGACATCACGCTGCAAAAGCAGACCGAGGCGGCGCTGCAACGCTCAGAAAGTATTTACCGCCAGGCGATCATGTCGGCGGGCGCGGTGCCGTATGTTCTCGATCATGCCACACACACCTTAACCTTCATTGGCGAGGGCATTCTTGCCATGACGGGTTACTCCGCCTTCGAAATGACGAATTCCAACTTGTGGAATTCCGTGGTGCTGGAAGGCATTCCGCGCGGCAATCTGGCGCACCTCACTTACGAGGAAGCCAATCGCATCACCGATGCAGATAACTCCATCGCTTGGGAATGTGACTACCGGATCCGCACACGCGACGGACAAACACGCTGGATCGCTGATAC
Source organism: uncultured Anaerolinea sp. (assembly GCA_964568115.1). Lineage (GTDB taxonomy): Bacteria > Chloroflexota > Anaerolineae > Anaerolineales > Villigracilaceae > Defluviilinea. Next base: position 3 of record CAZMQE010000135.1, on the reverse strand, counting down.
CTC
>CAZMQE010000134.1:6422-8307 GCA_964568115.1 uncultured Anaerolinea sp. | reverse complement strand
CCCTGTTTACGTGACCCTGATAATTTAGTGTACATGCGCGAAGAACATGGCGGGCTTGTGATCGGCGGTTATGAACCGAACCCGCCTGCGCGCTGGATCGATGGTACACCGTGGGAGCACGGCAACGCAACATTGCCGCATTCTTATGATCGCTTTGAAATGTTGCTTGAAGGCGCGATCCGCCGCATCCCATTCTTGAAAGATGCGGGCATCATTGATATCACCTGTCATCCCGGCGCGTATACGCCGGATTGCCAGCCCATGCTCGGACCCATCCCCGGTGTGCGCGGCATGTGGATGCTGGCGGGCATGTCGCTCAACGGTTATGGTGGTGCGGGTGGCATGGGCAAACTGCTTGCCGAATGGATGCTTGAAGGCGAGCCGCCGATGGACGTTAACACCTATCGCGCCACGCGCTTCGGTAATTATTTCACCGATCCGCAATACGCTGCTGAGCGCACGGTCGAGAGTGTCAAATATTATTACGCCATTCGTTTCCCCAACGATGAAAATGAAGCGGCACGTCCGCATCGTGTGAGTCCCGTTTATCATCGCACGCAGGAACTCGGTGCGGTGTTCGGTGAAAAATTCGGTTGGGAGCGGGTGTTATATTTTCAACCGAACAAACCCTGGCGGCGCGCGGGCGCTGACCAAAAAGAATGGGGCTGGGCAAAGCCGCCATACTTTGACCGTGTTGGTGAAGAGCATCGAGCCACGCGTGAACGTGCTACGTTGTTTGATCTCACTTCCTTTGGCAAGATCGAAGTCACGGGGCGTGATGCGCTCAAGCTTTTGCAACGCGTTACCGATTCCAATATTGACAAACCGGTTGGTTCTACCATCTATACTCAATTCCTCAACACGCGTGGCGGTGTCGAAGCGGATGTCACCGTGGCGCGCCTTGAGCAAAATAAATTCTGGGTTGTCACCGGCTCTGGTTTCATTGCCAATGATCTGGCGTGGTTGCAAATGCACACCGAACAGGATGACGAAGTGACTCTGCGCGACATCACAATTGACTACGCCTGTCTCGCGTTGATGGGACCGAAATCCCGCTCGATTCTTTCCAAGGTGACATCTGATTCAGTTTCTAATGAAGCTTTCCCTTATCTGACAGCGAAATACATCAACATCAATGGTGCTAAGGTTTGGGCGCAGCGCGTTAGTTATGTAGGCGAACTGGGCTGGGAATTGTACATCCCGAATAATCGTGCCTCCATGGTCTGGGACTTGCTCCGCGCCGCTGGCAAAGGCTTCGGCATGGAAGTGGGCGGTTACAAAGTGTTGGATTCTCTCCGCCTCGAAAAAGCTTATCGCTACTACACTACCGATGTGACGCAACTCGAAACGCCATTCGATGCAGGCTTGGGATTTTGCGTCCACTTTGACAAAGGCGATTTCATTGGCAAGGCTGCCTTGCAGGAAAAGAAGCAAAAAGGTGTTGCGGTCAAACTCTGCACCCTCGTGCTCGGTGGCGAAGACTTCACCCAGATCTACGGCGGCGAAGCGATCTATCACGAAGGCAAAGTGCTGACCCGCGTCCGCAGTGGGGGCTATGGGTACACCGTAAAGAAAAACATTTTGCTTGCTTACCTGCCTGTAGAAATGGCAAAACCCGGCACGCAAGTGGATGTTGAACTCATCGAAGGTACGCGCGTGGCGGAAGTGACCGCATCCGTGCTTTATGACCCGAAGGGTGAGAAGTTGAAAGCCTAAAGGCATTTACCACAAAGGACATAACGGTCACTAAGGTTTAATGCCTTAAGGCGAACAGCTTTTTCTCTCCTTTGTGTACTTTGTGCCCTTCGTGGTTAAAAAGCGTATAATCCAATCATGCCAAAAACTCCCCCTGAATATGTTGGTTTTGGGATGCTCACACCGGTTG
>CAZMQE010000134.1:0-6322 GCA_964568115.1 uncultured Anaerolinea sp. | reverse complement strand
CTTGACACAGCAGACTTGGCATTATTACGCGGCGCGAAAATCTTATACGTGGATTGGTACGACGGTGACCACACGCTACGTGCGATGGACGAAGCGCGACGCTTGAAGGTCCCTGTGTTTGTGAATTTAGAACACGGACATAAAGAACCGGAGATTTTGAAACAATACGCCGAGCGCGCCACAATTTGTCAGGCGGTAACCGACGCTGCGCAGATCGGCGGCAAACGTGCGTTAGTGGGAACTGCGCGCAAGTTACTAAAATCCGGCATCGAAACTGCCATTATCACTCTTGCAAAAGGCGGTTGCCTCGTGGCGCAAGGGGATGAGATCGTGCGTGTGTATGCTCCCAAGGTCAAAGCCGTGGATGCGTGTGGGGCAGGCGCGACATTTTCGGCAGGCTTTGTATATGGCTATCTCAAAGGCTGGGGATTGGAAAGAGCTGCTCGTTTCGCAACCGCAGCCGCGACTCTCAAAGTCACCCGCGCGGGACTGACGATGTTTCCAGTGGCGCAAATTAACGAATTGGCGAATAAACTGCGAGTTGAGCATTGGGCGTTCAAGAATAATCGCTTTGAGATCATTGAAAAGATATTGGATATTCCGCGCCAGGTGGCTGTTCAGGGTAAACGTGCCCAACGGACGATCATGCGTGAATTGCACATCCCTGAAAAGCAGACATCCGCAAAGGTGAATCACCCGCGCGTGAAGATCAAACGTAAGGTAATTTAACTCTGGAGTTCGACAGCTTGCTGTCGAGTAAATTTATTGTTATCTCCAACGGCTTGCCGTTGGATTCCAAAATAAAACAAGGATGTGACCCATGTCGTTTGCTGAACTTTTAACGCAAGAGCAAGTCGAACGGATACACCAGGCGTCGTTGGAGATTCTGGAAGAGGTTGGTCTAAAGGTACGTTACGAACCTGCGCGAGAAGTCTTTGCCAAACACGGTTGTTCCGTGGATGGTGAACGTGTCAAACTCCCGCGCGATGTGGTGGAGAAATATCGTAAGATGGCGCCGCCTACATTTACCTTCCACGGGCGCGACCCCAAATTCGACAAGACGATTCCGAACGATAGCCCGGTTATTGTCACAGCGAGTTCAGCGCCCGATATCATTGATCCAGTAACCGGTAAGGAAAGACGCGCAGAGTCTGGGGATATCGCACGTATTGCGCACCTTATCAACGAATTGCCCGGCTACGATATGTTTTCCATATCCACGCTGGCAGATGATGCGCCCAAGGATCAATTTACGATCTCGCGTTTGTATCCCGCGCTCAAGTATTGTCTCAAACCGATTCGCGCTACGACAACCGATCATAAAGACACACTGGCGATGATGGAGATGGCGTACATTGTGGCGGGTGGCAAGGAAGCCTACAAGGAACATCCCTTCCTTACGCATCATTATTGTCCGACGGTGTCCCCGCTTTCGATGGATCATCTTTCCACTGAAAACGTAATGTACTTTGCGGCTGAAGGGCTGCCGGTGTATCCGACCATCGTGCCCAATGCAGGCCTCACTTCCCCGATGTCTATGGCTGGGACATTGGTGCAGGGCAATGCCGAATACCTTGCGACGGTCGCCTTGACGCAAATGGTCAAAGAAGGCACGCCGACGATCTATGCCACACTTGCCACGGTCGCTGATATGCGTTCGGGAGCATACACCTCCGGCGCGATCGAGTGCGGCATGTTGCACATGGCATTTGCGCAAATCGCCCGTTATTACAATGTGCCGTGTGGCGGATATATCGGTTTGACCAACGCCAAGTTAAATGATGCCCAAGCTGGATACGAAACGGGCATGTCGGGGATGGGTGGTGTGGTCAGCGGTATGGATATGTTCAACATCGGCGGTTTGATCGATGCGCTCAAGACCTTTGATTTTGCGAAAGCCGTCATTGATGATGAAGTGGCGCAAATGCTGAAGCGCGTCAAGCGCGGCATTTCGTTTACTGAAGACGATCTGGCGATAGATCTTATCAAGCAAGTTGGACCCGGCGGTTCATACATTGTTGCCAAGCACACCATCAGCCGTATGAAGACCGAGGCCGTGATGACCAAGATCGCTGACCGTGACGCGCGCGTTGCCTGGGAAAAGAAAGGCTCGATGGATATTCAAGCACGCGCGATGAAGAAGCTCAAGGAGATCATGGCTAGTAACACCGCGCCGTTGATTTCACCCGAAGTGGATGCTAAGTTGCGCGCTGCTTTCCCGGGTTTGGTATCGGGCGATTTGCTGCCGATCGAATAAAATTCTGGATTCAGCCAGCTTGCTGGCGTGCTACGGGAGCAAGCTCCCTGAGTCCAAAATGGTGAAACTATGAATCGTAAAACTCGAATCGCAGTAGGCGTTATCGTTTTTATCGCTTCCATCGCATTGTTGATCTGGGGATTTGCTCCCATGCGACGTGAGACACGTATTCAAAACATCTCGCCCTCCGAGATGCAATTGCCGACACCCATCTCGCTTCGCTCTGACCCGTGGCTTGTTTTATGAGTCGAAAAATATTTTCACCCCGCTTCGTTTTTGCCTTTGCTTTGCTGATTCCAATATTGGCATGTGGCGGCTTGGCGCCTTCTGCTTCAGCGGTCGCTCCCGTCCCAACTTCTGTTGTATCCACTTCTCAGCCACCCATCAATTCAACAGCCCAACCTGCCATCCCTGAACGGCGTTATCTTGCACTGGAATATCCTCCGCGTATCCGTGCGGGCGATTCGGATGTTGTCCGCTTGACGTTGAATATGGATGACGCGGGCAATATCACGCCGACGGCTGTGATCGAAGGGAATGTTGTCACGGGTGAAGTGATCGAGATCCCGAATCTGTATGAGACTCATCACGTCGTCGTTGAGGCAAGTTTTGATATCGCGGGAGTGCAAGTCTCGCCGCCGGATCTTTCCAGCCAGACTTTATCACCGGGGCAATCGGTGATGTTCTTTTGGAGCATCCGACCTGCTGAGGTGGGAACGTATCGCGGCACGGTCTGGTTGTTTTTGCGGTTCGTGGATAAAGTCAGCGGAGAGGAAAGCCGTAAAGCTGTATCAGCTCAACTAGTCGAGATCGAGGCGGTGAATCTTTTCGGAGTCCCGGCTCGGGTGGTGCGGACGGTTGGTGGGGTGGGGTCGGTCGTGGGGGCTGTCGTGGGTTTCCCGTTTTTTGAGGATATTATCAAGTTTCTCTTCAAGAAAAGGAAGAAACGAAGCCGATAATATATGACGAAAATCACCCAAAACATGGACATGCGTTCAATAGGGGTGATTGTTCTTTATGGTACAATTTTGCCGATTGTTAGACATATTTCGCATGGAGTAATCTATGAGCCCGTGGATTTACATTGCTTTGTTCATTGTCGTTGGTCTGATCATCCCTGTGGGGGCAATTACTGTAGCGTGGATTTTAGGACCCAAGAAACCCAATCCCATTAAAATGACAACCTATGAGTGCGGTATCGAAACCGTAGGAGATTCCTGGGTGCAGTTCAAAGCCCAGTATTACATCTTTGCTCTGGTGTTCTTGGTCTTTGATGTGGAAACAGTTTTCCTTTTTCCATGGGCGGTAAAGCTTGGCTCATTAGGCATGTTCGCTGTCTTGGAAGGCATCGTCTTCATTCTCATCCTGTTAGCCGGTCTGGTTTATACCTGGCGCAAGGGGATGTTGGAGTGGGCGTAAATTATTTGAAATAATCGAGAAGGCTGATTGGAATAAATCCATTCAGCCTTTTCTTTGTGTAATGACTGTTTGGAGTGCAGGAGCTCGTGTGCCTGGTAGGGTGTGCTCTTGCAAAATGCGGCAGCATGCTGCCTGATTCCAAAGTGTTGTAGGAGTGAAGTATGAATTTTTGGAACGACCCTCTTAAAGTAGCCGCAGATTGGCTGTTGGGTATTTTCACAGGTTGGGGCATGCCTGAGATCGCCGCGCAAATATTGATCGGCTTCATTGGCATCCTGCTCTTGATCACCATCTTGATGGTGCTGGATATTTTCCTGGTGTGGATCGAGCGCAAGGTCGTGTCGCGCTTCCAGGATCGTATCGGTCCGAACCGTGTTGGTCCGTTCGGTTTGATCCAGCCGTTTGCCGACATCATCAAATTGCTGATCAAGGAAGATATCACTCCCGGCGGCGCGGACAAGGTTGTCTATAATCTTGCGCCGATGCTTTCGATGATGTCTGTGTTGGTCTTATGGGCGGTGGTACCGATCGCACCCAAGATGCTGGGCGTGGATCTGAACATCGGTGCTTTGTATATCATTGCAGCGGGCGCCATTGGCACGCTTTCGATCATTATGGCGGGCTGGTCGTCGAACAATAAGTTTGCGATGATCGGTGCGTTTCGTCAGGTGGCGGTGATGATCTCGTTTGAAGTTCCGATGTTGACGATGTTGTTGATCCCCACCATCTTTGCCGGTTCGATGGGCATGGGTGCCATCACCGAAGCGCAGGATGTTTGGTATGTGTTTCTCGCTCCGCTTGCGGCAGTGATCTTCTTGATCGCCGCCATCGCCGAGCTTGGACGTGCGCCCTTCGATATGGCGGAAGGCGAATCGGAATTGGTCTCCGGCTATAACATCGAGTATTCAGGTATGAAGTTCGGCATGTTCTATGCCGGTGAACTTTTGCATGCCTTCACCTTCGGTGGTTTCTGGTCCATTTTGTTCTTCGGCGGATATCGCTTCTTTGGGCTGGAACAAGTGAACCCGATCCTTGCCATTGCTGTGCTTGTCTTCAAAGCCATGCTCGGTTATTGGATCATCATGTGGGTCAAGTACACGCTCTTGCGCATCCGTATTGACCACATGCTGGCGTTCAACTGGAAGTTCCTAACGCCGCTGGCTTTTGCTCTTTTGATGGTGACCGCGTTCATGAATGCGCTTCTCGCCAACTCTCCGAGCTGGCTCTACATCTCGGGCATGTTCCTTTCGAATGTTGTTCTAGGGTGGGTGGCGCTTGAAATTGCGCGCTCGTACAGCCGCAGGGAACGTGAAAAAGTTGAGATGCCCAAGCCTGTTGTTGAAGCGGCTCATCACTAAAACGGAGCGGATATAAAATGACTGGTGAACAAATCACTTTTCTCGTAGTAGCACTTGTCGTCCTAGGCTCAGCCTTGATGGTGGTGACGACTCGTAATCTTGTCCACGCGGCGTTGTGGTTGATCGCAACGTTGTTCGGCGTGGCGGTGACCTTTGCCTTGCTCAGCGCAAGTTTTCTGGCGGTGGTGCAGGTGGTCGTATATATCGGCGCAATCGCCATTCTCTTCATCTTTGCAGTGATGCTCACGCGCAAAGATATGCGCGACCAGGGTCCGCAGTTGAACAAGACCTGGTGGATCGGCGCGTTGCTGGCAGCGCTCACCTTTGGCGGGTTGTTCTCCATGCTTCAGCGTTGGAGCGGATTTTTGAAAACTGCATCAGCCGTCCCGGCTGGTTTTGACGCGGTGAGCGAGTTGGGTTTTGAGCTCACGTCGGTGACAGGCTACGTCCTGCCGTTTGAAGTTGCATCCGTTCTTTTGGTGGCGGCGTTGGTGGGCGCGGTCTATGTCGCGTTCAATCCCCGTTCCGGGAACTCTGAGAAATAGGAGACGCGCACATGATCCCACTTTCCTGGTATCTCATTTTATCTGCCGCGCTCTTTAGCGTTGGTTTGTTCGGTGTGCTTTCCCGCCGGAATGCGATTGCGATCCTGCTTGGGATTGAATTGATGTTGAATTCTGTGAACATCAACCTCGCAGCGTTCTGGCGCTACGGCAATGTGATGCAAATGGCAGGGCAGGTGTTTGCCATTATCGTGTTTGCGGTGGCAGCCGCAGAAGTTTCTGTGGGTTTGGCTTTGGTAATCTCGGTGTATCGCCGTCGCAATACGGTGATCGCAGATGAAATCGATTTGATGAAGTGGTAGGGACATTATGACGACTGAGACATTGATCTGGCTTATCCCGCTCCCTCCCGTGCTCGCGTTCTTTTTAATCGTGTTGTTCACGAACAAAAGTAAAGCACTCAGCCATACCATCGCTGTTGGCGCGGCATTGCTTTCGTGGTTGGGCAGCATGATCGTTTTTGTGCGAGCGCTCGGTGTGGAACACTTGGGCGAACATCCCTTTGAATCATCCATCAATTGGTTGCCAACCGGCGACACATGGCTCAAAGTCGGTGTGTTGGTTGACCCGTTGACCGCTACGGTCTTGTTCTTTGTAGCGTGGACTGTGTTGATGATCTTCCTATATAGCGTGGGTTATCACAACTTTGGTCAACCCGCTGGCGATCACGACCATGCCGGTTTGCCGCCACACGGCGCAACCATTGAAGAACATGGACACAAACA
>CAZMQE010000133.1:6642-8370 GCA_964568115.1 uncultured Anaerolinea sp. | reverse complement strand
CAGGTCCATCACGCGGCAGATCTTGTGCGATTGCATCTCGCTCAACGTACCGCCGTAAATTGTAAAATCTTGTGAATATAAATAAACTGTCCGCCCGTTGATCTGTCCGTAGCCGGTGATGACGCCATCGCCGTAAAATTTTTCCTTGAGCAAATTCATTTCATCGCCCTGGTTCACAATGAATGGCTCGATTTCGTTGAAGGTGCCGGGGTCGAGTAACATCTCCACACGTTCGCGTGCCGTGAATTTACCCTTTGCTTTTTGTTTGGCAATGCGTTCCACCCCGCCGCCCTCAAGTGATTTTGCGCGCATTTTGCGCAGTTCTAGAATTCTGGGATCTTCAGTTGTCATGGGATTACCTCACATGAATGAGTATAGTGAGACAACCCCAGACTAGCCAGTGATGGATGGCATACAGACGATGGACAATCCGCATCTTCTCAAGCTGACAATTGCTACCGTTTTATGAGCTTTATCTCCCCGTAAGTTTTTTCTGTGTTTACGTCTTTATTGTCCGCCATACATGAAATATGGACTTTACATCCGTGGTCCATGTGGATAGTGTCAGCGTTAACAACCAGTTTTCGATGGAACTGACCCAACCCAGAATCATGGCAAGCCACCAAACAAACCCATCATAATTGAATAACATCACTGAGAAGATCGCAAAGAACAGACTGACGCCCCAGGCTTTGGCGATATAGGCATGGTAGCCGGTCATTTTTCCGAACTTAATGCGGCCATAGATCCATTCGGAGATTTGTAGCGCCAGCAAAATATAAATAGGTATGGCAAATCTTTGCAGCGATTCAAAATGGGTAGTCCATACGGAGAGTACGACCCAGAAATAAAACCAGGTATCCACCCAACTATCCGCGAGACGTAAGGCAGGCGTTGCTACACTGAGTCTGCGAGCGATTACGCCGTCATAATAATCTGTAACATAAGCCAGGAAGAAGCCTGCCAGAAATAACCACGGCGATCTCCCGCTGGATACGATCCACCAAATCAGCGGACCCAACCCAAAGCGAATGCCGACCAAGAGAGCAGGGAGAGTACGTAAAAGTTTCTGCATGGAGACTTTGGAGTCGGGCAGCTTGCTGGCTGAGGTTTTCCTCCGCAAGCTGATGGATTTCGGTATCACTATCCTTTGATCAAAATAATCTCTCTCTGTGGTTCGCCAATATATTCTGCGCCGTTTGCGGTGATGACGACATCTTCTTCCAAACCAAGATAGCCATATCCAGGAATTGCGAGACCGGGCTCGATCGTGAAGACTTGTCCCACCTCGAGTTTTTGATTGGGCGAGTCGCCATACTTCTCCCACAGCGGACCGAGTAATGCGCCGCCATCGTGTGCCACACGTCCGAGTTGATGACCGAGCGCGTACGGATATTCAGGATAACCAGAGTCCGTGACGATCTCGCGTGAGATGGTGTCAATGGCGTTGCCGGTCACGCCAACCTGCATAGCTTCACGTGATTTTTCGACCGCGGTACGCAGCGTAATGAATCCGCGTTGGACTTCGATGGGGGCTTCGGTCTCGCCTTCGCGCAGCACATAACACACGTGTTGAATATCGGAGCAATAATCTTCATATTTCACACCAAAATCAAAGTGGATGATATGTCCGCGTTCGATCTTGATGTCGGTGGGACCGTTATGCCCGACGGGGGAGTCGGGTCCCGAGTTCACGGCGGGACAATTTTCTGCGGGCCATGCCAAGCC
>CAZMQE010000133.1:2840-6542 GCA_964568115.1 uncultured Anaerolinea sp. | reverse complement strand
GCCGACTTCGATCTCGGTCATGCCGACTTTGATGAAATTGTAGGTCTTCTTGAAGATTTCGTCTGTGATTTCTACAGCTTTACGGATGCGCGCAAGTTCAGCAGGCGTCTTTCGTCCGCGCAGGGAGTTGATGATGGGCTCGGCACTGACGAGTCTGTCTGCATAGGGCGTGCCAGCCAAATATTCTTTGAGGAACTCGTACATGGCGTGCGTCAAACCGTCAGCGTGGACGTTGTTTCGGGAAGTGTTGACAGCTATGCGGTTGGGGTTGAGGCGCGTGATCGTTGTCCGCAAGAGTTCGCTGACAGCGGTGTCGTATCCAAGAATTTCATCGAACACATTCAGTCGTTGGAGCGCATCCTTTTCGAGATTGCCGATGATGGCGATCTTCTCGCCTTTGCGTGTGATGATGAGCGCTGATGGCCATGTGAGGTCATTGGAACCGATCAATAAATCAAGCGCGGGGTCACGCACGCCTGATGTTTCGCGCACGAACGTAAGCCATAGATCGGTCTCTTGTTCTTTGAGGATCTCAACGGCTTGATTAACTTTTTCTTGAATGAGGGTCATGGGTTCTCCTTTAGTAGGGCGCGATATTATCTCGCCCTAACTGTGCGCGGGTCTTTGACAATGAACCAAAGGATCGCCATCATCACAACGGACAGGATGGCAGAGAGTGCAAAGGTGGGGGTGAAGCCCATGGTGTCTGCGATCCAGCCGCCGAGTAATGGTGCGATGATAGTGGCGGGTGCGGTGAGGGTTTGCGCCAGCCCGATATAGAACGGACGGTCTTTTTCTTCGCTGAAGTCAACGGTCATCGTCATGCCGATGGTCCAGATGGAAACGTTGGTGAGACCCGAAAGAATAAAGATGGGATAGAACCACACGAGCGAAGGTGCGAACCATGCGAGCGCCGAACTCAACACAGCGGCGGCAGCGCCGATCACTAGCATGGTGCGATGACCGATGCGGTCACCGATCCAGCCCATGCCAATGTTTGCGACTGTTTGCGCGATGGTCAGTGTAGCAGTGAGATAACCGGCTGTGATGGCATCCATGTGAAAACGGCGCAGGGCATAGACGATATAGAATGAAAAACCCATCGTTGCAAATTGCGAAAGGAAACGTGCGCCGAGGAACCATCTGAAGTTTTTATCGCGGCGTAGGATGCGCAGCGCGCCTTCCCAAAATGGAGCCTGATTCTCTTCGATGATCTTTTCTGTGTCTTCGGGCTCGCGCGTCATAGCCAATGCAAACCAGGATACGGTGAAGAAAAAGCTTGCGATGAAGAAGCAGGCTGCAAAGTTTAGCGGCGCAGCGAATGAACTGAGTAAATATCCAGCGCCGATCGCGGCTCCGCTGATAAAGAGATTCGCAACGCCAGCTTGCATTCCAAAGAACGTACCGCGCGTTTCAGGCGGGATGATCTTGGAGATCATGCTTGTCCACGGATTCGCGGTGAAGCCGCCGCCGAGTCCCTGCCAGGTGAGCAATAGAAATGCGAGGACCAGGCTCGCAGTTTTACCGATGACGGGCATCAACAAAGCGATGATGGCGAAGCCTAGAAACGGCACGCGTTCATGGATGGTCATCAATACAACGGTGCGTTTGTAGCGGCGTAGACGGGATGTGTGATTGGCAGTGAACAGCTGCGGAAACAACCAGCCCGCCGAGTGAATGGCTGGGACCAACCCGATGAGCGTCGCTGAGGTGGTCATTGACGCGATGAAGAGGGGCAGGATCGTTCCGAAGGAGGCAAAGCCCAAGGCGAGACCAAAGAATCCACCATCAAACATACCGACGGTGATGTTGAACTTTAGATCTTCGCGAATTTTCTTTTCCAGTGTTGTGAAGGGGAGCATGTGGATTATTCTACCATTCCAAGAATTTGGGACTTGACAGAGTTTGTCTGAATAGGCTAAAATAAAAACGAACGTTCGTTCATTTTTAAATTGGAGATCCTGTGGAAAAAGAAAAAACCAAAAAAGGCGAAGTGACCCGCCTTGCCATTGAAGATGCCGCCATCAGTTTGTTCCTGGAGCAGGGTTATCATGCCACCTCCATGCGCCAGATCGCTGATAGAACCGGACTGGCATTGGGCGGTATTTACAATCACTTCACCAGCAAAGATGAGATCTTTCAAGGCATTATTGTTGACAAGCATCCCTATAAACAGATCCTGCCCGCCATTCTTGCCGCAGAAGGGGAGACCGTGGACGAGTTTTTCAAAAATGCCGCCACCATCGTCATCACTGAGTTGAGCAAACAACCCGAATTCATCAATCTCATGTTCATTGAATTGGTGGAGTTCAAGGGCAAACATGGCTCGTTAATGTTGCGTGAGATCGCCCCGAAAGTTTTACCTGTTTTTGAAAAGATCGTTAAATCAAGAAAAAATCTGCGTGTGACAAATCCTGCCGTATTGATGCGCTCTTTCTTTGGCATGATCATTTCCTTCTTTGTCACCGAGATGATCATTTCAGATTCTGTCATTAGCAAACTGATGCCCAAAAATACCGCAGACCTATATACAGATATTTTTCTGCATGGCATTCTCAAGGAGCCCGCATGACCTCAAGACTATTTTCAATTATCCGTAAGGAATTCATCCAGATCTTCCGCGACCCGCGCACGTTGCTGCTGATCATCCTTATGCCGATCATGCAGTTGTTTTTGCTCGGCTATGCCGCCACCTCAGACGTGCGGAATATCTCTCTCGCCGTCTGGGACCAGAGTCAATCCACGCAATCGCGCGCGCTGTTGGATGCCTTCCGTGCTGCGAATTATTTCAGCATTGATTACACTGTATCTTCCGCTGATGAATACAAGGCGTTGATCGAGGCGGGCGATATCCGTGCGGCACTGATCATCCCGCCCGATTATGAACAACGTCTGCTGGAAGGCAAAGCTCAGGTCTCGCTGGTCTTGGATGGCTCCGATGCCACAGTGGGTGGGACGGCGCTCTCCACTGCCAAGTTGATCGGGCAATCGTACGCCGTCAAAGTGCTGACCGAACAAGCTGCACTCACCGGCAGACCCTCCGCCTTTAATCCGCCGCTCGATGTACGTACCCAGGTTTGGTACAACCCCGATCTCAACGCAGCCTATTTCAACGTGCCGGGTGTGATCGGCATGATCCTGTATTTCATCACAGCCTTGCTCACGGCTTCCTCCATTGTGCGCGAACGCGAACGGGGCACCATCGAACAACTTATCGTCACACCCATCCGTTCATGGGAATTGGTCATTGGAAAACTTTTGCCCTACACCATTCTGGCGTTCATCGATACGCTCGAAATTCTTGTGATCGGTCATTGGTGGTTCAAAGTTCCCATCCGGGGCGATATCGGTTTGGTCTTTGCACTCTCTGGTCTGTTTATCATTTCAAGCCTCGGCATTGGGTTATTCGCCTCCACCGTTGCCAACAACCAACAGGAAGCCTTCATCACGGTCATGGTCACCATGCTGCCGACCATCTTCCTCTCCGGCTTTTTCTTCCCCATCGAAGCGATGCCGCAATTCCTGCAATATGTATCCGCCATTGTCCCGCTGCGTTATTTTCTCGTGATCATTCGCGCCTTGTTACTCAAAGGCGTGGGCGTGGCAGCCTTGCAAAACGAGATCATTGCATTGGTCATCTTTGCAGTGGTCATTATGGGTGCCGCTTCGGCGCGCTTCCGCAAACGTCTCGATTGATGTCAT
>CAZMQE010000133.1:0-2740 GCA_964568115.1 uncultured Anaerolinea sp. | reverse complement strand
AGCAATCTCCTCATTCAATTAAAAAATTACCCGCTCATAGGAGTTAATCATGAAAAATAGTTTCCCCCCGCTTCCCGTTCGTATCCTTGTTATTTTGATCGTGCTTGGAACCATCGGCTATTTTGGATTTCGTTCGCTGAGCCCTGCAGATGACGGGCAACTCAAAGCATCCGGCACCATCGAAGCTGTCGTTGTTAACATCTCGCCCGAGGTGGCTGGCAAGGTGAGTGAAGTCCTAGCCGTGGAAGGTCAAGCCGTTCAAGCGGATGCTGCGCTGCTTGCCCTCGATGGCAGCCTGCTCACTGCCCAACGGGCTGTTGCCTCCGCGCAAGTGGATTCTGCCAAAGCCGCCCTCAACACGGCGCAATCGGCTTACGACACCGCGCAACAACAATACAACTCCGCGCTGACGAATGCGCTCGCTTCGGAAAAAGCCACCCGCACTTCGGTGTGGAAAGATACCAAGCCCACTGAATTCAATCAGCCCACCTGGTTCTTCTCCAAAGAAGAACGCCTCCAAGCTGCCCAAACCGAAGTGGACCTGGCTGCAACCGCCCTCAAGGATGCACAGGACAAACTGGTGAATGTGCAACAGAAATCTGGCAGCGCCAAATTCCTGGATGTGGAAGCTGCGTTAGCGCAAGCCCGCGTCACTTTCCAAAATGCCAAAACCGTTTTGGACCTCACCAGCGGCGGATCAGACAGCCAGAGCCTGCGTGACGAAGCGCAGATCATCTTTGATGATGCCAGCATCGCACTGGATGATGCCCAAAAAGAATACGACGATGAGTTGACCACCGAAGGCGCCACCGATGTGTTGCAGGCGCGCGCCAAAGTTGTGGTGGCACAGGAAATTTACGATAACGCTGCTGACAATCTGCGGGCGCTGCAAACCGGCATTAACTCACAACCGGTTATCACCGCCGGTAAGGTTTTAGATCAAGCAAAAGCCGCCATGGACCAAGCCGAAGCCAACATCAAGACCGCGGAAGCCAACCTCGCTTTGTTGGATGCCCAAATGAAGAAGCTCGCCGTCAACGCGCCCATGGATGGCGTCATCCTTACGCGTAACGTGGAGCCGGGCGAATTTGTTCAGCCAGGCGCCGTGGCAATGACCATGGCAAATCTCAGTGAGTTGACCATTACTGTCTATGTGCCTGAAGATCAATACGGCAAAATTTCACTCGGACAACAAGCCACCGTGACCGTTGACTCCTTTGCCGGTGAAACCTTCACCGCAGAAGTCATCCACATGGCAGATCAGGCGGAGTTCACGCCGCGCAACGTCCAAACCGTGGAAGGGCGCAGCTCCACCGTCTATGCCATCAAATTAAAGGTAATTGATCCCGAAGGCAAACTCAAGATCGGCATGCCTGCGGATGTGGTGTTCAAATAGTCCCAGCCTACTGTCATGCTGAGCGCAGCGAAGCATCTCTACCACGACGATGGAGACCCTTCGCTAGCGCTCAGGGTGACATTCGAGGAATAGTATTGTGAATTATCTTGTTCAAGCTTCACATATCAAAAAGCATTTTGGCGATGTTCAAGCCGTCAAGGATGTCTCCTTGCAGATCAAACCCGGCGAGATCTACGGACTCGTCGGTGCGGATGGGGCAGGGAAGACTACAACGATACGCTTGCTGGTGGGTGCGCTCAAAGCCGATGCCGGTGAGATCAACATCTGTGGCTATGATGTTGCTCATCAGACGGAACAGGCGCGTGCGCAATTTGGGTATCTCTCGCAGCGCTTCTCGATGTACGAAGACCTGACCGTGTTGGAAAACATTCGCTTCTTTGCCGAAGTGCGTGGACTCAAGCCCAACGAATGGCGTCCGCGTTCGATGGAGATCCTCGAGTTTGTGGGGCTGGATAAATTCAGCGACCGCCGCGCGGGGTTACTCTCAGGCGGTATGAAACAAAAGCTCGGGCTGGCTTCGGCGCTGGTGACGCGTCCGCGCGTATTGCTGCTCGATGAACCCACCACCGGCGTGGACCCGGTCACGCGCCAGGATTTTTGGCAATTGGTGATTCGCCTCTCCACCCAAGCGGATGGAGTCAGTGTCATCATCTCCACGCCGTACATGGATGAAGCCTCGCGTTGTCACCGCGTGGGTTTCATGAAGAGCGGACAAATCATCGCTGAAGATACGCCGTCTAATTTGCGGGCGCGCCTCACGGGGCGCATCCTTGAATTGCGCGGCTCGCCGATCAACCTGCTGCGGCATGTGGCACACAAGGATAACGATGTGGAAGATGTTCAAGCGTTCGGCGATCGCCTCCACATCCGCGTCGGGGAGCATAAGGCTCAAGATGTTTTGAGCAGGCTCAAGTCCCAGATCGGAAGCGCGGGCGGTCACGTGGATGAACTCCGTTCCGTGCCGCCGGTCCTTGAAGATGTTTTTATTGCGTTATCAGAAAATTCCTCGGTGGTCGAGTAGGACGAAGTCCGTATCGAGACCACATGTAAGCAGAAAAATTCTTATTACTTGTTGGTTTCGATATGCCATTCGCTCCGCTCATGGCTACTCAACCAACAGTACATAGTATGAAAGGAAAAAATCATGATCAACCTCGACCTCGGCACCTTGATCGATAAACCTGTGCAGGATGTCTTTGCGTTCGTGACCAACCCGAACAACATGTCGAAATGGAATTCGGCGGTGGTGAGCATGCA
The DNA here is from genome assembly GCA_964568115.1 of uncultured Anaerolinea sp. Taxonomy (GTDB): domain Bacteria; phylum Chloroflexota; class Anaerolineae; order Anaerolineales; family Villigracilaceae; genus Defluviilinea. The sequence continues at coordinate 66 of CAZMQE010000133.1, read as the reverse complement.
ACAGATCACGCCGGGCGCAGTGGGCGTGGGTACGAAATTTAAAAATGTGGGTGAGATGTTGGGGCG
>CAZMQE010000132.1:7259-8400 GCA_964568115.1 uncultured Anaerolinea sp. | reverse complement strand
ACGACCATTTTATTTTGCCCCAAGGATTGCACCAACACTTTCGTATCATCAGGTGTAGGGGTTGCTGTAGGCAAATGATAGCTGTATAAGGTGGGTGTTGGAGGCGGCGTTTGCGTTTTATCAGGCGCAAGCACAATAGAGGTCGCAGTGGACGGCGCGGGCTGGGTGGCGCCTTTCTCGATCAACAACTTCCAGCCGGGCACAACCGTGTCATCCACAAGACCGTTCAGGCGTTTGATCTCCTCCACGCTCACATGGTAGAGATCTGCCAGGCTCCACAACGTTTGACCATATTGCACTTCGTGGACCACGTCCCCATCGGGGCGGGCAGTGCTCACCGCCACCGGAATTGAATAATCTGAAATATCCCCAGAGGCAAAGCCCGCACACATCGTTTGCGTAACAGGGATGCCGGTCAAAATAGCATAGGCGGTATTCTGATGTTTGCGCGAGGGCGTTGATAAGGCTGTTTCAAGTACCACATAGATCTGGTCACCCACTGCCACCGCCGCACCGATGTCACTGCGAAAATCAGAGACCATGGTGTTGGTATGCTCCGCGTCACTTTGCCAGAACGCCATCACCTCTTCCACAGTGCCAGCCGCCACCCAATTCTCAGAACGATACCCGTCTTGTGAAAGGTCACCCCACAACGGATAACCCATCACGAGCAATTGCTGTCCGAGTGACATGCCGCAGGGGCGTTGATGTCCCACCGCGCCTTCAGAGGCAGCAAGGGCGCTGGCTTGCTCGGCGGCAACTGCCATCAAGACCGGGTCAACACTGAGAACGTTCAGTCCATTGACGATGCGCAGGTTGTTGACGGCGTTGATGATGTCCGCTGGCGAGGGGATGGCGGGCTCGGGAGTTGCCGTGTCCGCTTCAGGGGTGGGTGAAGCTTCTTGAAAACGAGGCAGGCTGTTATGTCCGGCTTGAACCGCTGTGACGGGTAGCACCAAAGCAAATAGAAAAAGAATCAATCTGAGGGGTCGAAAAGGTCGCTGCATAAAGGAATTCCCGAAAAAATATTCCGTCAATCTTCGCTAATCCTCGCTAATCTCTCTAACAATTCGCGGAGATTAGCGAGGAGTAGCGGACAAACTGTGTTGATATTGCGCTCACTCGTCATTATAACGATATA
>CAZMQE010000132.1:1681-7159 GCA_964568115.1 uncultured Anaerolinea sp. | reverse complement strand
TATAATGAGGTTATGTTTACAGATCAAGTAGAAATCCACGTAAAATCAGGCAAAGGCGGCGATGGCATGGTGCATTTTCGCCGCGAGAAATTTATCCCCCAGGGCGGACCCGATGGCGGTGACGGCGGCAAGGGCGGCGATATTGTTTTTGAAGTGAAAGCAACGCTTAACACGCTCTCAAGCTTTCGACGTAACCAGAAATTCAAAGCGCCCGAGGGCGTCAAAGGCGGACCTTCGCAGATGTCTGGCAAGTATGGCGAAGACCTTGTCATCTATGTGCCGCCCGGTACGATCATCTATGATATTACCGACGTTGAAAAGACCGGCGGCGTTCCGCCAGTGATCGGCGATCTGACAGACCCCGGGCAGCGGCTGATCGTCTGCAAAGGCGGGCGCGGCGGACGCGGGAACCAACACTTTGCGACTTCACGGAATCAAGTGCCGCGCACCGCTGAAAAGGGTGAACCTGCGGAAGAGCGCCGCCTCAAACTCGAATTGAAGCTGATCGCTGACCTCGGACTCATCGGCGTCCCGAACGCGGGCAAATCCACGCTGCTCTCGGTGTTGACCAATGCCCGCCCGAAGATCGCTTCCTATCCCTTCACCACCCTTGAGCCCAATCTCGGTGTGGCAGAAATTGACCTCGATACCACCGTGGTGCTGGCAGATATTCCCGGTCTCATTGAAGGCGCTTCACAAGGCTTGGGGCTGGGGCATGACTTTTTGCGCCACATTCAACGCACGCGTGTCCTGATCCACATTCTGGATGGGATGGGCGAAGACCCGTTTGCAGATTACAGCCAGATCAATTCTGAGTTGGCGTTGTTCGACCCGCACCTCGGCACGAAGCCGCAGGTGGTGGTCCTCAACAAAATCGACCAACCCGACGTGCAGGAAAAACTCAAAGACCTGCAAAAGAAATTCAAAAAGAAAAAAGTGGAGCTGCTAACCATGTCTGCCCTGGCGCGCACGAATACACGTGACGTGCTCATCAAGGCTTATCAGGTATTGCAGGAAACGCCCGCCATGGAACTCATCGAATTGCCCATGCCGGTCTACAAGCCCAAGGATGATCCGCGTGAGTTCGTCATCACCAACGAAGGACCCGGCGAATGGCGCATCACCGGCGCAGCCATCGAACGCTCTGCCGCCATGACCCACTGGGAACACGATGGTTCCGTGCGCCGCTTCCAAAAGATCATGGCAACCCTCGGCGTGGATGTAGCCCTGCGTGAAGCCGGTGTCGAAGAAGGCGATACGGTCTCCATCGGCGAATATGAATTGGAGTGGCAGGAATAGAATGACACCCGCAAAGCAAAAGCTACTCATTAGCGGGTTGATCGTGCTGGGCGTATTGATCGTCGCCTTTTTTGGCGTGCGGGCTGTGCGGGCATTCACGCACATTCGCGAGCGTGGGTTTGGTCCCGGTCACCCGCCTCCCGCACCCAGCGAAACCGATGTGGAGCTCATCCGCGATTGGATGACCATCTCGTACATCTCAAAAGCGTACGGCGTTCCCGATCGTATGCTGTTCAAAGAACTTAAGATTCCCGATAAAGGGAATTCTGAAAAAAGCCTGAAAGACTTGAACGATGAGTTCTTCCCCGCTCAAGCTGGCTATGTGTTGGAGACTGTGAAGAAAGCGATCAGCGAACATCGTCCGCCTGCGCCTCCAACAGCACCTGCTCCGTAACATGTCTGATTTTCTGCTTACCCAAGTTATCAATTATGGAGCCCCTCTCTTCGGATTGATCTTATTTTTAGGAGCCCTTGGGGTTCCAATCGGTGCGTCGGTCGTGCTGATTGCCGCCGGCGCCTTCTCGCAACAAGGGATCCTCGCATGGCTACCCACCGCGTTGCTTGGTTTACTCGGCGCCGTCATCGGGGACGCACTCAGCTTCAGCATTGGCTTTTACGCCAAAGACTGGGTGGATGATCGCTTCGGAAGTTCCAAAGCCTGGCGAAGCGCCGAAGAAGCGTTCGATGCCCGCGCGGGACTCGCGATCTATCTCACCCGCTTTCTGGTCACCGCACTGGCAATTCCCACCAATCTGATTGCGGGCGGCAGCGGCATCAAGTTTCGCCGTTTTATCACGTATGATGCGCTCGGCGAATTCACATGGATCGTCCTATACGGCGGTCTCGGTTATTTCTTCGGCAGCCAGTGGGAGTTAGTCAGCACATTCATCAGCAACTTCGGCGGATTGTTGCTAGGCGTGGTCATTCTGGGTATTGGCATCTGGCTGGGCATAAAACGCTTGAAAAGCTCACCCAATCCAGAATTGCTGGCAAAAGGCTGAAATAGTTTGTCTCATTTTCTTGTCGAGCGGGATTATATTAGTAGGAAGATCGACAAGACCAATGGATGAATCCCTCCCGCACGAAAACGTTTTGCATCTCATGAAGCTTCGCAAGCGCAACAACTCAACAGATGAAAGTTTAATGGCCGCATTTGAGAGCCTATTCCATGAACATTGGGCTCCCATCTATCGCCTGCTCTTGCGCATGGTCACCGACCCCGCTGAAGCAGAGGATCTCGCACTCGAAACTTTTTGGCGGCTATACAAACATTATCCTGAGCCTCAAGCCCAGTTCAATACACGCGGCTGGCTTCAAAGGGTGGCTGCCAATCTGGCATTGCAATCCATCCGAAGTTTCAAACGCCGCGAGCAATATGAGCTCAACGCCGGCAGGGATGCACTCGAGCAGGCTTCGCAAAACCAGCCGCCTGAAATCTTCGCTGAAAAAGAAGACCATCGGATTGCCCGTCTCGCACTTGCCCAAATGAATCCACGGCAGGCAGAACTTTTGGTCATGCGCCATTCTGGCCTGGCTTACAAAGATATTGCTGATGCACTCAGTCTTGCCCCCACATCCATCGGTCCATTACTTTTGCGCGCAGAACGTGAATTTGAAAAACAGTATCGCGCACTCACAGCGGAGCAGCCATGAATATACATTTAGACGACGGTCAATTGCGAGCCGCATTGGATGGAGAGTTAAATAAAAACGAACTTGCCCATCTGGCGAATTGCGCGATCTGCAGGTCGCGTCAGGCAGAGCTCGAATCACAACTCCAATTTACCAGCGACAAATTAGCCTTTCTCGCCTCTGCACCAAACGCCTCGCGTCTTTCTTCCACCTCTGCCTGGTCACGTTTCAAAAAACATAAGCTAACTCAAAAGGAGACATCCATGTTTAGAAAATTATTCTCAACGCCAATCGTTCGTTATGGCGTTCCCGCCCTGCTTGCAATCACATTAGTGTTCGCTTTCCCAGCCACACGTGCACTGGCAGGTGAATTACTCAATCTGTTCCGCGTGCAACGCGTGACCGTTGTTCAAGTCGACTTCACCGGGCTGGAACAGCTCGATGCTGAAGCCGGACCAGACATCAGTCAACTGATCTCTGAGTCAGTCACGATCACCGATGAACCCGGCGACGCTGTCAATGTAGCGACCATTGATGAAGCAAGTCAGCTTGCAGGTTTCAACGTTCGCGCCCCACAGAATATGACACCCTCACGGATCAGCGTAATGGATGGCGCTTCCTTCTCCCTGACAATTGACCGTGACAAAGCCCAGGCGCTTCTTGATGAAGCAGGCCGCGGCGACATTGTCCTGCCAAAGGAAGTGGATGGCGCTGATGTTTCGATCACGATCCCTGCCAGCGTCAGCATTGCGTATGGCACATGCCCTGAACCCAGCACTGAAAGCGAAACTGCTAGGGAGATCGAGAGAGAGGGTGAGACAACTGCCACGCGCGCAGAGCTCTATGCAGACTGCATCATCTTTGCCCAGATCCCAAGCCCTGAAGTTTCTGCGCCTGCCAGTCTTGACCTTGCCAAACTCGCCCAGATCGGTTTTGAGTTTACAGGCATGACCCCTGAAGAAGCCGCGGAGTTCACCAGTACCGTTGACTGGACATCCACGTTGGTTGTACCCATCCCACAAAATGCCACCTCCCAGCAGCAGGTTTCTGTCGATGGTGTGACCGGTGCCCTGATCGAACGAACCATCGAGGACGGTGACGATGCTCCACGGTTCGCACTGTTCTGGGTCAAAGATGGCATCATCTATATGATCGGCGGACTGGGCGGCCAGGCAGATGCACAGACTGCTCTTGAGTTCGCAAATTCACTGCCGTAACATTCAAGATGTCATTGCGAGGGCGGCGATCTTCCGCCCGAAGCAATCTCCCAACGAACTGGTTTATTCCATGAGGGAGGAGATTGCTTCGTCGTTCGCTCCTCGCAATGACATTAATAAATTGGATACTAAATTATTGTGACTGACGCAATCGAGACCCACCTCTTAAGAAAAGTATTCGGCGATTATGCCGCAGTCAAAGGACTCACCTTGCAAGTACAGCAGGGTGAGGTGTTTGGTTTTCTCGGACCCAATGGCGCAGGTAAGACCACATCTATGAAAATGCTACTGGGATTGATCGCCCCCACTTCGGGCGAAGCAGCGCTGCTCGGCAAACCGATTGGGGATCGGGAAGCCATGCGGCGTGTCGGCTTTTTGCCGGAGCATTTCCGTTTTCAAGAATGGCTGACAGCCGACGAATTCCTGTTGCTGCATGGCCAGTTGCTCGGGATGCAGAAAGATGACCTGCAGAAACGCCGCGAAGAATTGTTGGAACGCGTGGGATTAACTCCGTTTCGCAAAAAGCAGCTACGCACGTTCTCCAAAGGAATGTTGCAACGCATTGGGTTGGCTCAAGCTCTATTAAACCGACCAGCCCTCGTCTTTTTGGATGAACCAACATCGGGTCTGGATCCAGTCGGACGCCGCCTCGTGCGGGATGTGATTCGTGAAGTCCGCACTCAGGGAACATCCGTCTTTCTAAATTCACACCTACTGAGCGAGATCGAAGTAACCTGCGACCGCGTCGCTTTTATTCAGCATGGAGAAGTGGTGCGCGTGCTCGAGCTGGCATCGTTATCCAACGACCAGACCAGTGTCACGATCCGTGTTTCCAATCTGGCGGCAGAGTCATTGAATGGACTCTCACAATGGGGACGTGAAATTCAATTGGATGGTGAATTCGTGCATATGATCATTGCAAGTGAAACGGTTCTGCCGGAAGTGACTCGTTACCTCGTATCGCAGAACGCAGAAGTGTATTCCATCACGCCGAATCGTATTTCCCTAGAGGACATCTTCATCGAAACAGTCGGCAAGGACGGTGGTCTATGAGCGCCATTTCGATCATCGCCCGGCTGACCTTCCGCGAAGCGATCCGACGGCGCATTATGCTGGCTGGTCTGGTATTGGGCATTGCTTTTGTGATCCTTTATTCGATCGGTACACACTTCATTTTCGAACAGATCGCAGAAAGCTCGGCTGAAAGAATGCCGAGTCAAATGGCTGCCAATATTGTGAACGCAGAAGCCACGAACACATTTATGATGATGGGTTTATATGCCGCCACGTTTCTTTCAATTGCCATGGCAGCGCTGCTTGGAGCAGACAC
>CAZMQE010000132.1:0-1581 GCA_964568115.1 uncultured Anaerolinea sp. | reverse complement strand
TTACAAAACCCTACGGCGATCAAAGTTGGAATTATTACCAGCCTGATCATCCCCAGCGAGTCGCTGTGGAAACGGGCTGCGTTTGAGATGCAAGCTCCGATAACCGGTTCATTCGGATCACCGTTTACAACAACATCTATTCCCAGTCCACTGATGATGGGGTATGCGTTTCTCTATCTGGTCCTTGTCTTATTTATCGCAGTGCGCATCTTTCAGAAGCGTGATCTATAGCAAAAAATCCCTGAGAAATGCTCAGGGATTTTTTGCTAACCCATTTATCACTATTTTTCATTTACAAGAAAATATTCCCCAAAAGCAATCACAATAAAAGTAGCGATCAAAGCGAGAAGCCAGGTTACAGTTGCGAACATTTGAACCTGCGCTTCACGCACTTCCACTTCGCGCAGATTACGTCCAGCCAGAACAAAGCCATCTTTATAAGGAACAACTACAGCGGCGATCCGAACCGCGTCTGTAGGCTGCCAGGTACGGCGATTCTCCCCGTCCTGTTTCGCTGCATCCAAAACGCCTTTGGGAATCTCAGGCAAGTTACCATCCAATATCCCTGAGCCCGCAATTGGCTTGCCATTCGAATCATAGATCACATAAAACGGAGCCAGGCTTTTTGCAAAGAAGACTTTCACCTGCGGCACAACTGACTCGATCGACGAACCGCTATTCAACGCATCTGCTGCATCATTCGCCATTTGGATCTGCGGATCGTTCGCAGCCTGCCGATACACCTGTTGAACAGACGCATACACTAACATAGAGAACGCAGTGATCACCACAGCAAACGGAAGCCAAATTTTTAAACTAGTTTTGAGTTTCATATTTTATTCTCCTTTAGCAGGCACTATACCGGAAGCGCACATTCAATCACTGACAAATACTATCAGATTCTGGAATCTAGCAGCTTCCTGATGAAAACACGGACAGCTAAGTACTCTAAAGAGTACTTAGCTGTCCGACTCCAGAGTTAAAAAAACAAGACCCTGAGGATTTTATCAATCCTCAGGGTCTTTATATTACGCACTAAGAATTAATTCCTCGCCATCGCGTCCATCACAGCCACGGCAGCGATCTGCACGATCGCGTTGACATCGTCACCGGTCTGCAACACATGGACAGGCGCACCCATACCCAACAGAATGGGTCCGATCGCTTTGGCTTTGCCTAAACGCGCCATCAACTTGTAAGCGATGTTTGCCGATTCAAGCGATGGGAAGACCAACACGTTGGCATCCTTGACCGCGCTAAATGGATAACGTTCTTCCATGATCACAGACTCAACAGCGGTATCTGCCTGCATCTCACCGTCTACCTGGAGATCTGGGCGGCGGGCTTTGGTCAGTTCCACAGCTTTCCGCACCTTATCTGAAAGCGGATGCGGCGTCGATCCAAAGTTCGAGAACGAGAGGAACGCCACGCGGGGTTCGATCTCCAACCGCTTGGCAAAGTCCGCTGCGAGGGTGGCGATCTCAGAAAGATCTTCGGCAGTCGGGTCAATGTTCACGGTCGCATCTGTGAAGAGATAGACACGGTCCTCAACGATCATGATGTAAACACCCGCAGCGCGCG
>CAZMQE010000131.1:0-8413 GCA_964568115.1 uncultured Anaerolinea sp. | reverse complement strand
ATGGATAAGCCGATGTGGCGGCAATTTACCGGTTATGTCATTGGTGATTGGAACAGTCAGACAGGTAAATATGTCTGTGGCATGGTCTGTGGCAATTTAGGTCCTTCCTATCGCCAGCGTGGTAGAAGTGTTCAGGATATCCTGTTCGGCGCTCCCGAAGGCAAGACATTCTGGCAAAGCCGGTTTGGGTATTCACTGCGTTTGGGAATTACTGCGCTTTCATTTGCAATATTTCTTGGAATTCCCATTGGCATCATTGCGGCACTGAAACACAACACAATTTGGGATTATACAGCGCTCTTCATTGCGACTAGCGGCATCTCATTCCCAAGTTTTGTTTTAGCTATTTTCCTCATCATTATTTTTGGTTCGTGGCTGCACTGGATCGATATCATTGTGGATGACTGGACCGTGGCGAAATATTGGTTTATGCCAGCGCTGGTATTGGGTTTTGGTACCATGGCATACACCGCCCGTCTTACCCGTTCAGCCATGCTCGAAGTCTTACGCCAGGACTATATTCGCACGGCACGTGCCAAGGGTTTGGCGGAGCGTGTTGTGGTTTTACGGCACATGCTCAAGAATGCGCTCATTCCCGTGATCACCATTTTAGGACCTGCACTGGCGGGCTTGGTTACGGGTTCCTTCATTATAGAAACAATGTTCAGCTTCCCGGGTATGGGGCGCGCGTACGTGCAAGCCATCGGTCAGCGTGATTACTCGATGATCATGGGCACCACCGTGGTTTATGCTTTGTTGGTGGCGGTTGCCAATTTGAGTGTTGATATTGTTTATGTTTTCATTGATCCTCGCATTCGGTTGGAAGAATAAAAAAATAGGAGTATTATGACTACACCTCAAACAACTGCACCCAATAGAATTGCAGAACTCAATGATGTCTTTCGCCCGAGTAAAAGCCTGGGGCAGGAGGCTTGGTCCCGCCTGATTCGTAACAAGGCTTCTGTGGTTGGCATGTTCATCATTGGTTTCTTTGCTATTCTGGCAATATTTGCTCCGGTGATTGCCCCGATAGACCCGCTGGAATTGCATGGCGGTAAACGCTTCCTGCCGCCGCCGTTTTACGCGGGACAAACCAAAATAAAATCTGAATCACAATTTTTGCTCGGAACCGATTCGCTGGGACGAGACGTGTTAAGCCGTGTGATTTATGGTTCGCGCGTTTCCATGGTGGTGGGTTTCCTCCCCACAGCCATTATCATGTTGTTAGGTACAACCGTTGGGATGATCTCGGGGTATAACGGCGGACGACTTGATAATATTCTCATGCGCCTGACCGATGTGATCTATGCCTTCCCCGATCTGTTGTTCTTCATTATCGTCATGGTTGCCCTGCGTGAAACCTTTATCGGAAAGTTGATGAATGGTCTGGTTCTTTTATTCGCGGCACTTGCCATCGTTAACTGGGTGGGGGTTGCACGCTTAATTCGCGGGCAGGTACTCTCCCTGAAGCAAAAAGAGTTTGTCGAAGCTGCGCGTTGTATCGGTGTCAAGGATGTGCGCATCATGTTCCGACATCTCCTGCCGAACAGCCTTGGACCTCTGATTGTGTGGGCGGCGTTCAGTATCCCGGGTTTGATCATTACCGAAGCCATTCTTGGCTACTTGGGCATTGGTTTACGCCCCTCTACCGATAGTACGGATATCTTCATTACCAGTTGGGGCGCCCTCATGTTGGACGGGCAGTCCGCGATCAATTCCCAGCCCTTCCTCCTGCTGGCTCCCGCCGTCTGCGTGGCTCTGATCGTACTTGCCTTCACCTTCCTTGGTGATGGTCTACGTGATGCCCTTGATCCCCGCATGCGCGGAACTCAATAATCAATAAACCTGCTTGCTTGATTTCATAAGATACGATAGGATTCAGTTCACCCTGAATCCTATTTTATTTTGGGAGAACCGCCATGCTTCGCACTCGTTACTTTATCATTATTCTTCTGATTACTGCTTTGATATTACCCGCCTGCTCGCCGCAGGTGACAGAGATTCCTGTTATCCCTCAAACTGAGACGCCCATACCGCCGCCTCTTTCCACGCCCACGCCTGCTCCGCGTTCACTGAAAGTTTGCCTTGGCTCCGAGCCGAACACCCTCTACCCATATGGCAGTCCCAACTCTGCCGCGCGCAGCGTGCTATCCGCGATCTATGATGGTCCTATTGATATCGTCGAATACGGTTACGAACCCATCATCCTCGAAAAAATTCCGAACATCAATGATGGTGACGCGCAGGTTTCATCCATCCCCGTCAAAGCAGGCGACCAGGTCGTGGATGTCAGCGGAAACCTCGTGTTGCTCGCTGCGGGTACGAAAGTGCGTCCGAGCAGTTGCCGTGCTGATGATTGTATTGTCACCTATGATGGTGTTAGCACGCTCCAAATGGATCAACTCGTTGTAACCTTCACGATGCTCGACAAGTTGATGTGGTCAGATGGCGAGCCTCTCACCGCAAGTGACTCGGTATATTCCTTCCAACTCGCCTCTGCCAGTGCCACACCGGTCTCCAAGTTCCTAATTGACCGCACCCAGACCTATGAAGCTGCAGATGATGTCACCATTCAATGGTGGGGCAAACCTGGTTTCATTGATCCCTCCTACTACACCAATTTCTGGATGCCCCTCCCTGAACATGTCTGGGGCGAATTCACACCGGCTGACTTATTAACTGTTGACGTGTCATCAAAGATTCCCCTCGGTTGGGGACCTTACATCCTCCAGGAATGGAAGACCGGTGAGAGCCTGCACTTCATCAAGAACCTCAACTACTTCCGTGCCGACAGTGACCTCCCCAAGTTTGACGATCTAACCTTCCTCATCTACCCCGACCCCAATGCCGCCATCACCGCCCTCGTGGATGGAAAATGTGATGTGCTTGATCCCTCCGTCCGTCTTGATGGACAAGTGGGGCTGCTCCAACAAATGCAAATCGATGGTCAGGCAAAGCTCATCACCGCCCAAACCAACACCATGGAATGGCTCGGCATTGGCATCACTCCCGCTTCCTACGCGGATGGTTTTTCAGACAAACTAGACCGCCCCGATTTTTTTGGCGATCCCCGTATGCGCCAGGCACTTGCCTTATGCCTTGATCGTAAAAAAGTTGTAGATACTGTCATCTTCGGGCTTTCACAAGTCCCTGATAGTTACCTCCCCGCAGATCATCCTCTGCACAATGGCAACCTCCAAACTTATGATTTCAATCCCACCTCCGGCAGTCAGATTCTTGAGCAGATCGGCTGGCTCGATCAGGATAAAGACCCCGCCACCCCGCGCCAGGCAGTTGGCGTTACCCGGGTCCCCGGCGGTACACCGCTCATCCTCAACTACGTCACATCCTCAGCTACACAACGCAGGCAGGTTGCTGACATATTTACCCAATCACTTGCCAGTTGTGGCATTGGCCTCAACGTCACCTATCTAAATGCATCTGATCTATACTTGGCAGGTCCAGTGGGACCATTGTTCGGTCGCCAGTTCGATCTTGCCGAATATGCGATTGGCGTCAACAGCCTCGAGCCACAATGTAGTTGGTTTACCACAGATCAAATTCCCACCGCCGATAACAACTGGGTTGGCACCAATATCAGCGGCTATACAAACCCAACCTTCGATACCGCCTGCGAACAGGCATTGCAGTCACTGCCTGAAGACCCCACCTATACTTCACACCAGAGTGCCCAAGCCACCTTTGCCACGGATCTTCCATCCATTCCCCTTTACCTGCGCCTCAAAGTTGCTGCCACACGCCCCGATTTCTGCGGACTGACGCTCGACCCATCCTCGACCTACGCGCTTGATGATATCGAATCCTTCGATTATGGTAAGTCCTGTCCGTAGACGCTGCGCTTCATTCGCTCATTGCGCCTGCTTCGGCTTGCAACAAGCCTTTAACGCATCTGGATATTTTGCCTGACCTTGCGTTTGTAAAATAGTCTTGCAGAGCCTTTGTGTTTTTTCCATTTGGCTGTATAAATCAATGAATATTTTGCTATAATGCATCCATTCCTAACTATTGGAGAATCAAGCGGTGAACAACAATAAACCTCTATTGGAAGTAAAAGGGTTGAAGACCTATTTCTATACTGAAGATGGCGTTGTTCGCGCGGTGGATGGCGTGAACTTCGAAGTCTACCCTGGTGAAGTTCTCGGTATCGTGGGCGAATCAGGTTGCGGCAAAAGTGTCACATCCCTTTCCATCATGCGCCTGATCTCAAAACCCGGCAGGGTGGACGCGGGGGAAATTTTATTGGATGGTGCCAACTTACTAAACTTTTCTGAAGATGAAATGACCAAGGTGCGCGGCAACCGCATCTCCATGATCTTTCAACAACCACAAACCGCACTTAATCCCGTTTTCAAAGTGGGCGACCAATTAGCTGAAGTGTTAAATGTGCATCAAGATCTGGGCAAGGATGCAGGCTGGAAGCGGGCGATCGAGTTGCTGAAAATGGTTGGCGTGCCAGACCCTGAACGACGTGTGGAGGCGTATCCCCATGAATTGTCTGGTGGTATGGCACAGCGCGTCATGATCGCCATGGCACTGGCGTGCATCCCCGAATTGTTAATCGCCGACGAACCCACCACCGCATTGGATGTTACCATTCAGGCCCAGATCCTCGATCTGATCCGTGACATGCGCCGTGAGATGGGTACCTCTGTTATTCTTATTACGCATGATCTTGGCGTGGTGGCAGAAATGGCTGAGCGGGTGGCCGTCATGTATGCCGGTGAGATCGTTGAGCAAACCGACGTGCAGGCATTGTTTGATGAACCGTTGCATCCATATACACAGGGGCTGATCGGCTCGATCCCTGTCCTCGGCGAGATCAAAGACAAATTGGATGTCATCCCCGGTTCAGTGCCCAATTTGGTGAACCTGCCGCCTGGCTGCCGCTTTGCACCGCGTTGTCAGGCTCGCTTTAAATATTCATTGGGCATCTGCACCAGTGTAGAACCCGAACTCGAAGAGATCAAGACCGGGCACTTTGTGCGCTGCTGGTTGTATCAAAGTTCAGATGGACATACCGCTCCTCTCAAAGTAAGTTAATCCCCTGCACTGGAGTATTAGGATCATGATGGCAACGAATACAAACCCAAAAGGGGAGACCCTTGTAGAAGTAAAAAATCTTGTGAAATATTTTCCTGTGCGTGCTGGTCTGTTACAGCGCGTGGTTAATCAGGTCAAAGCTGTGGACGATGTAAGTTTTATTGTCAAAAAAGGGGAAACGCTTGGCATGGTGGGTGAATCAGGTTGCGGTAAAACGACGGTTGGGCGCACCATGCTCCGCCTGGTTGAGCCAACCTCAGGTTCTGTGAATTTTGAAGGTAAGGATGTTTTCGCCCTGCCGCCACGTGAACTCAAGGTGGTGCGCCGTGATATGCAGATCATCTTTCAAGATCCATATGCTTCATTGGATCCGCGCGTGCCCATTGGCGAATCTGTAATGGAGGGGTTGCATATCCACAAGATCGGCACGCCCAAAGAGCGTGTGGAGATCATGCTGGAAACGCTGAAAAAAGTGGGGCTTGAAGATTACCATGCCCGCCGTTATCCGCATGAATTTTCAGGGGGCCAACGGCAACGTATCGGCATTGCGCGCGCTTTGGCTTTGCGCCCCAGTTTTATCATTTGCGATGAACCCGTTTCGGCGTTGGATGTTTCCATTCAGTCGCAGGTCTTGAACATTCTGAAAGACTTGCAATCTGAATTTGGACTCACGTATTTGTTTATTGCCCATAATCTTTCGGTAGTGGAACACGTATCAGACCGTGTAGCTGTGATGTATCTGGGTAAGATGGTTGAGTTGACCTCGCGTGAGGAATTGTTCCGCAATCCGTTGCATCCGTATACCAAGGCGCTGATGTCTGCCATACCGGTTCCGAACCCGCGCTTGAAGCGTCAGCGTACGATCTTGAAGGGCGATGTGCCCAGTCCATTGAACCCGCCGAAGGGCTGCCGTTTCCATCCGCGCTGCCCGGTGGCGATCGAAAAATGCTCACAGGAAGAACCCGTATTCAAGGAAGTAAACCCTGATCATTTTGTAGCCTGCTGGCTCGCAGAATGAGATTATTGGCATAATATGACGACCACCCCCTGCGTCTTACTGGTTGACGATCAAAAAGACATAGTCCGGCTTTTGCATTCGACCCTGCAAACGCTCGGGCATAAGTTGGATATTGTGGATGCGCCTTCAGGGGAAGAAGCGTTGCTTGAAGCTTCACGCCGCAAAGTGGATTTGTTGGTGTCAGATTATCTCCTGCCGGGTATGTCGGGTGTGGAGTTGATGCGCAAGATCAGGGTTCGCAACCCGGAGCTGCGGGTGATCTTCATCTCTGGTATGACAGAACGCAAAGCGCGAGATGAAATGCTGGGCGCGGGGGCGCTCGCGATCTTTGACAAGCCGATTCCCCTGGCAGATTTTTTGGATGCAGTTGAACGCGGGTTGGGACTCGTGCGGACCATCTTCCCGCCCGAATCAAGCAAGGAAGCTGAAACCCATCGTCAGTCACTTTCTGAGTTGTTAAGCGGTTTTCGTCAGAAGGTCAAGGCTGATGCGGTATTTCTGATCAGCGACCGTGCGCGTGTTTTGGCGCGTGCGGGTGATCTGTATGACAGCAGTATGGAAGTTTCATTGCTTTCGGCGTTGATGGCGATCTATTCAGCCGGGTTGAAGGTGGCACGATTTATTCACCAGGAAAATTTGGAAAACTATCATGTCTTTCGCGGTGGCGATCATGATCTGCTCTTGATTCCGGTTGATACCCAACATGCCCTATTGTTGGCAGGCAAGGAGCTTGCCAAGTCTGACCGCATTTTGCAGACAGTGGAAGGCATGCTGTTCGTACGCGGTGATGTGGAGAATGTATTGAAATCGCTGGGGGTGGCGCCTGAGCCGATCGTGGCTGAAGCAGCTGTCTCGGTTGAGGGAGAACCGGGTGAAACAACGTCCTCGATATTTGAACCTGAGGTGTCTGAGCCTGAACCTGTGGTGGATGTCGATGCCTTGTTTGCATCCGCAAGTAAAAGTTCGAAGGTGCAGGACCTTGATGCATTTTGGGATGACGCGGTGGAAAAGACCGGCAGTATCCCGATCAACCGTGATGTGATCACGTTCGAAGATGCCCGCAAGCTTGGCTTCGACCCGGGTAACAGCCAGACCATCCCGTTGCGGCAAACTGGTGCTCTGAAGAAGAAGTGACATTGTCCAGCACCACCCGCTGTGATACAATGTGCGCCGTACAGGGGCGTGGTGCAAGGGCAGCACACCAGCCTTTGGAGCTGTGGATCTTGGTTCGAATCCAGGCGCCCCTGCCATTGCCGACCTAGGCATCCCGCTTATGCGGGGCTTATTTTCTAAAACAGGCTTCGCTGGCTTTTGCGGTGAGCCTGTTTTTGTTTAGGAGTATTGATTTATGAAGGTTACTGCTGTGTTGTTGGCGGCGGGTCAGGGTACTCGCATGAAATCATCTTTGCCAAAGGTATTGCATCCGTTGTGCGGCAAGCCGATGTTGTGGCATGTGTTGGAAGCATTGAAATCAGCCGCGACTGAAAAGCCGGTGGTTGTGATCGGTCACGGTGCGGATGCAGTGAAAAAATATTTGGGCGATTCTGCTGATTGTGTTTTACAGGAACCCCAATTTGGAACGGGACATGCTGCCATGCAAGCCGAGGCTCTGCTCAGAGATAAAACGGACTATGTCATCGTGACGTATGCGGATATGCCCCTGTTGCGCGGCGAAACTTTCAAGCGCCTCGTGGAGACGCAACGCCTCAACCCCGGACCGTTCAGCCTGCTCACTGTTACCGCAGATGATCCACGCGGATTCGGGCGCATCGTCCGCAAAGGGGATGGGACAGTTGCAGCGATCGTGGAGGAATATGTCGCCACGCCGGAACAACAACAGATCAAAGAGTTGAACGTGGGCGCGTATTGCTTCAAAGCCGATTGGTTTTGGGATGCGTTACAACGCATTGAAAAGAATCCGAAGAAGGGTGAGTATTATCTAACGGATATCGTTGAAATTGCTGTGAAGGACAATCTGCCCGTGCAAGCCGTGCTGCACGATGATTTTATGGAAACGATCGGCATTAATACGCGTATTCACTTAAGCGAAGCGGAAGCTGCCATGCGGATGCGGATCAATCGTGAACATATGTTGAACGGCGTAAGCATGATGGATCCAGCGTCAACTTATATCGAAGTCGGTGTGCAAATCGGCAAAGACACAACCGTTATGCCGAACACATACCTGCATGGCAGCACCGTGATCGGCGAAGGCAATGTGATCGGACCGAATACGATCATCCGCGATTCGAAGATCGGGAATCGTTGTAAAGTATTGTCTTCAGTGCTTGAAGGTGCCGTGCTCGAAGATGACGTGGATATGGGTCCGTTCGC
>CAZMQE010000130.1:2310-8427 GCA_964568115.1 uncultured Anaerolinea sp. | reverse complement strand
GCGTAAATGTTTTTGTCGGCGTTGATGTGGAGGTTGAGGTTGGCAGCGGCGTGAACGTAGATGTCGCGGTTGAAGTCGGCTTCGGTGTGAATGTCAACGTTGCGGTGAAGCTCGGTGTAGGCGTGAAGGTATTCGTCGGCGTCAACGTGAATGTCGAAGTTGGCAACGGCGTACGAGTCAATGTGGGAGTGTTCGTGGGACGCGGCGTCCGCGTGGGTTCAGGAGTGACCGTTGGGAAACGTGTACGTGTCGGCGTAGCTGTTGGCGTGTGACTCGGTGTTTGCGAAGGTGTAACTGTAGCAGTCAGCGTTGGGGTGGATGTATTCGTTGGAACCAACGTAAATGTTGAGGTTGGCAACGGTGTACGAGTCAACGTGGGAGTCGATGTTGGTAAGGGCGTGCGCGTGGGTGTTGAGGTCGACGTGAGGCTGGGTGTGAAAGTAAATGTCGGCGCCAACGTAGAAGTTGATGTCGGCAACGGTGTACGAGTCAACGTGGATGTTGATGTGGGTGCAGGTGTGCGCGTGGGTGTTGAGGTCGACGTGAGACTCGGCGTAAACGTAAAGGTCGGAGTAAAACTGGGAGTGAGTGTGAATGTATTCGTCGGCGTCAATGTGTTAGTTGGCGTGAACGTAAGTGTTGACGTTGCAGTAGAAGTACTCGTCGGTTGACGCGTAGCAGTCGGACGCGGAGTACTCGTCGGCTGGATGGTTGCGGTGGGGAAACGCGTCTTCGTTGGGGTAAAGGTCGGTGTGATCGATGGAGTTAATGTTGAGGTGGAGGTTGAACTCGCAGTAGGCGTGAACGTATTTGTAGATGTAGGTAACGCTGTTTGAGTCGGGCGCGGGGTGCTGGTCGGTTTGGTGGTTGAGGTGGGGATCGGTGTCCGCGATGGAGTGAACGTCGGCGTGACGCTTGGCGTAGCTGTGGAAGTTTGCGAAGGTGTCACCGTAGCCGTCACACTGGGGGTCTGCGTGAATGTTTGCGTAGGTGCGACCGTAGCTGTTGGTGTAAATGTAAATGTAGCTGTGGGGCTGGGTGTGTTGGATGGAACCGGTGTGGCGGTGGGAATCGTTGTTGCCGTGGATGAGGGCGTGAATGTAGAAGTCGGCGCGGAGGTAAGGGTTGGGGTTGCGGTAAAGGTTTGGGTGGCCGAAGCAGTGACCGATGGAGTTTGACTCGGGGTCAACGTCAATGTGGGAGTCTGTGAAAGCACAGCCACAAATGTCAGCGTTGCATTGGGCGTGAGAGTTACCGTCGGTGTATCCGTATTGGTCGGCGATGGAATGGGAGTCAACGTGGGCGGCGGAGTCCACGTGGGCGAGGCTGTTGGTGTGGGCGCGGGTGGAAAAATTTGATTGACGACGGTTTGTCCAAATGCAGCAGAGGCAATTGAAAAAGTAAATAAAACAAAAGCAACGATCAGCCATTGCCACCCCGTGGCTGTGTACGCCTGGCGCGTGCGATAAAAAACAACTTTGCGTGCAAACTGAATGGAACGAATACCTGCCCGTGCAGCAAGCAACGCACCCAACGCGAACAAACCCGCAACGATAATAACGCCTAAACCCATGCTCATAAACGTCGAGATTATACTGCCTCTTGTGAGCAGGTAGGGATGACCCGCGCAGGCAATTCATGCGATAAAATAAAGCCATGAAAGAACTTGTCTTCCTCAAACTTGGTGGCTCACTGATCACAGATAAGACCCAGCCCTACACGCCTTTATTGGATGTGATGGACGATCTGGCATTGCAGATAAAAACCGCGCTTCAGACTCACCCGAACCTGCGTCTGGTTCTGGGACATGGTGCCGGTTCTTTTGGTCACGTGCCTGCGAGCGAGTATCACACGCGTGATGGTTTGCCGCCTCAATCCACGCCGCTCAC
The DNA here is from genome assembly GCA_964568115.1 of uncultured Anaerolinea sp. Classification (GTDB taxonomy): domain Bacteria; phylum Chloroflexota; class Anaerolineae; order Anaerolineales; family Villigracilaceae; genus Defluviilinea. The sequence goes on along the minus strand of CAZMQE010000130.1, from coordinate 6,538 downwards.
CCATCGTGAACGCGATGAGACCGAAGATAATTATTGGAAGGGCTTTGCTGAAGTTTGGTATCAGGCTTCTTCTTTGAATCGTTATGTCATGAAGGCATTACACAAAGCCGGTGTGCGTGCCATTGCCTTGCCCCCCTCCGCCAGTGTGATCGCCAGCAACGGACAGGTATCCGTTTGGGAGACAACCCACATCCGTATGGCGCTCGCCGCGGGCATGGTCCCCGTGGTTTTTGGCGATACCGTTTTCGATGAAGTGCGCGGCGGCACGATCCTTTCGACAGAAGACCTCTTCATGAGTCTCGCCACTGCCCTGGGACCCGAACGCATTTTACTCGCCGGACTCGAAGCCGCCGTGTGGGCAGACTTCCCGGCACGCACAAAGATCGTTGAAAAGATCACACCCCAATCCTTTCATGAGATCAAAGCGAATGTCGGCAAATCCGCCGCTGCAGATGTAACCGGCGGCATGGAATCCAAGGTCAGGCAAATGTTGGATGTGGTGGAAATCAACCCTGAGATGAGCATCCAAATCTTTTCAGGCGTGGAGCCGGGGAACATCGTCCGCGCGCTGACGGGGGAAACGCTCGGAACCTTGATCACAGCACATTGAGAATTCAGGTGACAGTCATTTTCGTGGCTGTCACCTGTTTTTTCTTATGACACAATACCCCCAAAAATGGGACGGAAAGCTATTGCCAAAAACTTGAAAATTCCTGATAATGTACAGTGGACATTATATATAATCAAAGGAGTACAGAATGGCAACCAAAACCAAGTCCAAATCCCTGAAGCCCGCCAAGAAAGCAGCGGCAAAGAAGAAAGTTGTGGCGAAGAAAGCCGCACCCGCTAAAAACAACTTCACGCCCACCAAGTTGAAATTGCTGAGACCTGTTCCTTCTGATATTGAGATCGCCCAGGCTGGCAAGTTAAAGCCAATTACCCAAATCGCAAACGAGCTTGGCATTCGTGAAAACGAACTTGAACTTTATGGTCCCTATAAAGCCAAGATCAAGCTCGAAATTCTAGAACGCCTCAAGAATAAACCCAACGGCAAGTACATTGACGTCACCGCCATTACCCCCACCCCGCTTGGTGAAGGCAAGACCACAACCACCGTTGGTCTTTCACAAGCACTCGGCGCGTTACTCGGACGAAAGGTCATCACCGCTATTCGCCAGCCATCCCAGGGTCCCACCTTTGGTATCAAGGGCGGCGCAGCGGGCGGCGGCTATTCACAAGTTATCCCGATGGAAGATTTCAACCTGCATCTCACAGGTGATATCCATGCCATCACCGCCTCTCACAACCTCGTCTCCGCCGCCTTGGATGCGCGCGTGATGCACGAAAAGACTCAGGACGATGAAAAACTCTTCAACGCCCTCTGCCCGGTCAACAAAAAAGGGGAACGGCACTTCTCCCCCACCATGTTGCGTCGTTTGAAGAAACTTGGCATCACCAAAACCAATCCCAACGATTTGACTCCCGAAGAACGCTCACTGTTCGCCCGCCTCGATATCGACGAATCAACGATCACCTGGCGCCGCGTGATTGATATCAATGATCGCTTCTTGCGCGAGATCGAAGTAGGTCGTGGCAAGGATGAAGCCGGTTTCGAGCACAAATCCGGTTACGACATCACCGTCGCTTCTGAGATCATGGCGATCCTGGCGCTCACTACCGACATGGAAGATATGCGCGAACGCTTTGGCAGAATGGTAGTAGCCACAAACAAACGCGGCGAAGCTGTCACCGCTGAAGACCTCGGCGTGGCTGGCGCTGTCACCGTGTTGATGAAGGACGCCATCAAACCCAACTTGATGCAAACCCTCGAAGGGACGCCCGCCACCGTTCACGCAGGTCCATTCGCCAATATCGCCCACGGGCAATCTTCCATCATCGCCGATCGCATTGCGCTCAAACTCGTTGGCAAAGATGGTTTCGTGGTCACCGAATCTGGTTTCGGCGCCGACATCGGCATGGAAAAATTCTTCGATATCAAATGCCGCTATTCCGGTTTGATCCCACAGGTAGTGGTCATGGTCGCAACCGTGCGCGCGCTCAAGATGCACGGCGGTGGTCCAAAAGTTGTGGCTGGCAAACCCCTCGCCGCAGAATATACAGATGAGAATCTGGACCTGCTCCGCGCCGGTCTGCCCAACCTCGAACGTCACATCCAAAACGCGCTCAAATACGGCGTCAATGTAGTCGTGGCGGTGAACTCCTTCGCAACCGATACCAAAGCCGAAGTGGAACTCATCCGCGAAGCCGCGCTCAAGATGGGCGCCATGGACGCGGTCGTTTCAACCCACTGGGCTGATGGCGGCAAAGGTGCCAAGGCATTGGCTGAAGCAGTCATCCGCGCAGCAGACAAACCCAGTAAATTCGAATTTCTCTATCCGTTGGATACCACCACGATCAAAGAGAAGATCGAAACGATCGCACGCGAGATCTATCGCGCTGACGGTGTCGATTACTCCCCCGAGGCTGAGGAACAGATCGTGCGTTATACCCGCTTGGGCTTTGACAAATTGCCGATGTGCATGGCAAAGACCCACCTCTCCTTCAGCACCGATGCGACAAAGAAAGGTGCGCCCACAGGCTTCCGCATTGCGGTCCGTGAGATCCGTGCCAGCGCAGGTGCAGGCTTCCTGTATCCCATCCTTGGCGATATGCGAACCATGCCCGGCTTACCCACCCGCCCGGTCTTCTACGATGTAGACCTCGACCTCAAAACTGGTAAAGTAGTTGGCTTGTTCTAGTCAATCATAATGAACAGCCCCTAAAGATAAAGTAAATCTTTAGGGGCTGTTTCTATTAATCAAAACACAACGGATCCAAAATTTCTGAAAAATCTTCCACAGGGATCACGCCAAACCAATAGTAAATTACCTGCTTCGCGGAGTCTAAAAGCACAAACTCCGGCGAACCGATCGGATTGAGCAACTCGTGCCACGCAGTCCATTCATGATAATTCACCCGTTCCAATTTCATGCAATGTTTATATTTTTTCTTTAGCCCATTCACGATGGGATCCATTTCTTTGCAATCCACTCAGGTGACTGCAAAGAACTCTACAAAGATCAGGTCATTATGTTTGGGGGTCAATTCGGGAGTCGTGGTTTGATCCACAACCATAGGAGCTGCCGCAGTTACAGAGACAATCTCTGAAGGCACGCTCGTTACCGAAATGTCTTCCTGTGGTGCAGCGCAAGCAAACAATAACAGCGGGACGAGGAATACCAATAAAGTAAATTTACGCATGACACACCTTAACGTGACCGAACAAAATAAATATCGCCGCTCGAGTCGGTATACACTAATTCCAGAGAGGCAAACTGGGCAAGCTCTTCAGGCGAAAGATAATGTTTATACTCATTAGGCTTAAACCAGACAATATAACCTGCTTTATCATGGGGCCACCCGGCATAGGCTGTAGTTAGGTCGGTGACATCCCGAACTGGCAATATCGTCGCAGGCTTACGCGTATAAAACCAAACTGCATCTACGTAATTACTATATACAAGCGCATCCGGCTGGCTTTCTCGCAACCGTTGCATCTCAGGGACGATCAGACTTTCATGATAGGCGCGGGTATTAAAGAGATTATAGTCGCTTGGCTCCCCACGCTCCAGAGCATTCACTAGATACTCCCGCAGCCCATAAAGCGGATATACCGTCCACAAAGCAAAAATGATCACCAATGCATAAGATAACTGGCGCGCTGGGAACTTCAAATGCGGTTTGATCAACATATCGTAGGTAGCAAAAGCGAAGATCATGGTCGGGACAAGCAAGATCACGTAGTAACGATCTGAATGCAAGTACCTATGATCGCTGGTGATGATCGTCGATGCCACCGCCCAAAAATAAACAAAAGCATAGATCATGATCGGGTACGTGGATGGCACCGCGAACTCTCGAACCCAAACCAGCCAATTCCCCTTATTCTTGCGATTGATCAGCGCCAGCCCCAAGGCAAAAACTCCCAGAACAATAAATGGTCGGGTAAGCACTGGCATGATCACAGAAAGATACGGAACGAACCAATGCAGCATCTTGGTGAGCGCCAGCTCGGTATTAAGCAACACATCCACGGTTCGGTCATTGGAGGTCCCCCACAAAGAACCATAGGTCATGATGTTATGAATGACCAGCCACCAAAAGATCGGCGCTGCAGAAAATATCCCCAACACAAAACCATCCCGCAACAGCACACGCATGCTTTTGC
>CAZMQE010000130.1:0-2210 GCA_964568115.1 uncultured Anaerolinea sp. | reverse complement strand
CGCAGCAGCGGAGCCAAAGCACTCAGGACCACCACCCAGGCAAACGCACGATAAGAACGTCTTTGAACGTAATCATCCATTGCCAGCAGAAAGAGCAGGGTCATGGTCAAATAAAAAGCGTCCGAACCGATCGTCGCATGGATGCGCAGTGAAGATATGGAAAGAAAGACAAATACAGTAGCCAGATAAGCATACAATGGCTTTGTAAAAAAGACCCGCTGAAAGATCACCCCGCTCAAAAACAGATCCAAGCCCAGCAAAAAAATATTGAAATACCAACCAGCTACAAAAACATCCAAACCAGTCAACACGTGCATACCCGCCAACATGATTGAATACAGCGGGGGCCACGAAAGCAAAGGCAAACCGCGGTGATCAAACAAGCCGTTCCCGTCCAACAGATTCTGCGCTACAGCAAGATACTTGACCGAATCAGAAGCCACTCCCGCCCCATAGCGCAATGTGGCAACACCGCCCAACACTATGACCGCCAAAGACAAGCCGGTAAGGAATATCCAAAATTTATTTCTCTGAAATATGCCAAATGGGGGTTGCATAAAATAGTTCCAACACAATTATAATGGACATAATGGATAACCTTCACTCCTTAAGTATTGCAGCCGCACTGGATCTGATCCGTGGACAAAAGCTCGCGCCTCGGGACCTAGCCGAAGCCTGCTTCCGTCAGATCGAGCGGCTCAACCCGACACTTAACGCCTTCATCACCGTTTGTGACGTTGCAACGCTTAACCCGCAACCGTCCGAACAGACGATTCCCTTTGCGCTTGCCAATGCCCTGCGCGGTATTCCCATCGCAGTCAAAGATCTGTTTGATACTGAAGGTATACGCACCACCGCCGGGTCAAAATTTTTTGCAGACAATGTTCCCAACAGCGACGCCTTCGTCATCGAAAAACTTAAACAAGCTGGCGCCACCATCATGGGAAAAACCAACACGCACGAAATCGCTTTAGGTGTCACGGGGAATAATCCCCACTATGGAGCCGCTCACAACCCCTGGAACACAGACCTCATCCCAGGCGGTTCCTCCAGCGGATCTGCCATTGCAGTGGCAACGGGTATGGCACTGGGCGCATTAGGCACCGATACGGGCGGCTCGATCCGCATCCCGGCTTCGTTATGCGGTGTGGTTGGTTTCAAGCCCACTTTTGGACGAGTCAGCACCCGCGGCGTGTTCCCCCTCTCCTGGAATCTCGATCACGTGGGACCACTCACAACTTGCGTGCGCGATGCTGCGCTGCTGTTGCAAGTAATCTCGATCTATGATGCGATCGACCCGGGTTCCATCAAAATGATCACGGGCGATTATCTCGGTCATCTGGTGGATGATATTCAAGGCAAAAAGGTCACACTTGGCGTCGGTGAATTTGTGGAAAGCGCCGACCCTGAAGTGCTCAATGCTGTTCGAGATACTGCAAAAGTTTTTGAATCGCTGGGCTGCAAAGTACAGGAAGTGAACGTGAGCTGGATGCGAGAAGCCGCTCTCGCCAACGCCACCATGACGCGTTCAGATGGCGCAGCAGTTCATCGCGATCGGCTGCGGGAAAATCCAGAAATGTTCGGTGAAGACGTCTTACGCAGGTTACAGGAAGGCGCAAAAACTACATCGACAGAATACGCTCTCGCAAGACGGACTCAGACCGAAGTGAAGAAAAGATGCGAACTCTTCTTTGAATCCACTGATTTTTTGATCATCCCCTCCACCCCCATTGTTGCGCCAGCCATCGCAGGCAATGATGCCGTTGAACAAGCTGCACGGCTCACGCGCTTTACTGCGCCATTCAACCTGGCAGGCTTGCCCGCGATCTCCATCCCCTGCGGATTCACGAAAGCAGGTTTGCCCATCGGTTTGCAGATCGTCTCGAAAGCCTGGGGAGATGCCAAAGTGTTGAACGCCGCATATGCCTACGAACAGGCAACGGATTGGCATACCCAAAGACCGACAATTTAATTTGGCCTCAGGGAGCTTGCTCCCGTTTTTGAAGCAGCATACTCTAAAGAGCACCTAGCTGCTTCATTCCAAATTACGCTGATACAATGACATCTCCCACACGAGCAACCGCCGCGTAGACACCCTCTTCAACCCCTCCGCCTTCAACAACGCTTCCATCTCACTCACCGAGTGGACAAATACCCGAAACGGGTCTTTTCGCAATCCCTGAAAAAAGTTCGCCACTTTGACGGCGGCT
>CAZMQE010000129.1:7131-8428 GCA_964568115.1 uncultured Anaerolinea sp. | reverse complement strand
CCGCTCATGATGACACCTACAAACCTCTTCGCCTTTTTCGATCGACCCACCCAGCAGAATCTGGAGTCCAACCAACGCGGACGGTTGACACCAGAACAACAGTCAGCCTTGAAGCGCGATGTCCGCCGACAATGGTGGCGGGTCGTCCTTTGGGCTTTTGTTTTAATTGTTCTCTGTGCCATATTTGGTCTTTTCTTTTGGGCTCTAGTTAGTGAAGATTTGGGATCATCTCTGTTGGTCCCGGTACTCACTACAGCTTTCGTGTTCGCATCCGTTTTGATCGTGTTGGCTATCTATCTCTTCCCTGACTTAAGTCTGGTGTTTGCCGGTGGGGATATTGAGGCAGGTCAAGCCGAGGCGGTTTCAGGCAAGGTGGAGTGGACGGGGCGACGGTATCAACTCGTGGCTGAATCGCGTAGCGTACGAACCGTGCGTGGCAATGTTTCTTTGCCGCCTCCCGGTGCATATCGCTTTTATTGTTTGCCCAATTCAGGTCTGGTCATCCAGGCTGAAGCGCTGGAAAACGTCTCGGCGGAGAAAAGTCAAAACCTGCTCCTGGATGCATTGTCCAAAGCTCATCACTTCAACTCAGACGATCTTGGCGTCAACCGTCAAGGTGCTTTGAGCGGCACTCAGGCATTGCGCCTGATCAGTTATGCCATTGTGCAAGGCGTGGTGCTGATATTCTCAGGCGGGATGGGTGTTTGGATGTATTTTAATTTGCCGACCAGCAAGGACGATCAACTATGGGTTATCTTATTTGGAATATTCCTGGCGATATTAGCCTTGGGGGCAGTTTGGAACATCATCAAAGCATTTTTAGATTTGCTGACCCAAAGCGTGGCTCACGAAGAGGGATTTGTCATTCGTCAGGAGCATCGCACACGAAATGGGCGTTATTATACGTATCAAATCAAGAAACTTAAGTTTAGGGTATCCCGCAACGCATTTCATGCCCTGGTGGACGGTTGGGAATATCGGGTTTTTTATTCAGCACGCAGTAAACGTTTGTTGGCGATCGAGCCGCTGCGCGCGAGTCAGTTGGTGATCCCAGAAGATGTTACTAGGTAAGCTGTATAAGCCGGGACTTTAGAATTAATTTCTTGACTCTCTCAACTTCACCTGATACACTCGCACTATCTTATTCTTGAAAGGAGGCACATCCAAATGAAAGCCATGTTGACATATGTTGTTGTTTTGAGCGCGCCTCCTACCGGTGAACTGTAATCGCGGATTTCGTCCGTTTTGATTTAACCCATCACCGCAGGTGCTTCTCGCCCTGCGGTTTTTGTTTTAA
>CAZMQE010000129.1:4972-7031 GCA_964568115.1 uncultured Anaerolinea sp. | reverse complement strand
AGCGCCGAATGTTCTGAACCAGATCTATGCTGTGGGCGCTTTGATGCTGACGCTGCTGCTGGTCCATACGCTGTGCAATATGTTCGTCGATTATCAGGGACATGTGATGGGCGCTCGCATGGAAAGCGATATGCGCCGCGAGTTGTTCGAGCATTATCAGAAACTGTCGTTCGGTTTTTACGATGAGCAAAAGACCGGTCAACTGATGACGCGGCTCACCAACGATTCGTTCAATATGTCCGAGCTGTTTCACCATGGACCAGAAGATGTCGTCATCTCGCTGTTGAACTTTCTGGGTGCGTTCATCATCATGTTGACCGTCAACGTCAAGCTGGCTTTGATTGTCTTTTTCTTCTTGCCGGTCATTGCGCTGTATGTGGTCTATTTCAACAAGCGCAATCAGGTAGCGCGGCGCCGATACCATGAACGCATCGGCGATATTAATGCGCAGGTGGAAGATACGCTCGCAGGCATTCGGGTGGTCAAGTCATTTACGAATGAGGGGATCGAAACCAGCAAGTTCGCGCACACCAATGATCATTTTCTCGAAAGCCGCCGGGATGTCTATCGCAACGAGGCAAACTTCTCGGCAGGGATGACCGCGTCCACGCAGCTGCTGGTGATCGCGGTGGTGGTCTTCGGCAGCATCGCCATTTTGGGCGTGGCTTTGGATCTGCCAGACCTGATCACCTTCGTGTTGTATGTCGGGATCTTGATCGAGCCGATCCAGCGCTTTAGCAACTTCACCCGGCTATATCAAGAAGGGATCGCAGGCTTCAACCGGTTCATGGATATGCTGGACGTGAAGCCAGAGATCGAGGACGCCGAAGATGCGATTGAGATCACGGACGTGCGCGGCACGATCGAATTTCGCGATGTGAGTTTTAAATATAAAGCCGAGCATGACTATGTTTTGAAGAACATTTCCCTGCACATTGAGGCAGGCGAATACGTTGCCCTGGTGGGATCATCGGGCGTTGGCAAGACGACGCTGTGCTCCCTGATCCCTCGGTTTTATGAGGTCAACGCCGGGCAGATCCTGCTGGACGGCGAGGACATTCGTGAGATCAGCCTGCAATCCCTGCGTAAGCATATCGGCATCGTGCAACAGGATGTGTATCTCTTCGCTGGAACCGTCGCGGATAATATCCGCTATGGGAAGTTGGATGCCACCATGGACGAGATCGTAGAAGCTGCCAGAAAGGCGAATGCCCACGATTTCATTATGCAGCTATCGGCTGGGTATGATACGGATATCGGTCAGCGCGGCGTGAAGTTATCGGGTGGACAAAAGCAGCGCTTGAGCATCGCGCGCGTCTTCCTGAAAGATCCGCCTGTCATCATTTTCGATGAAGCGACCAGCTCGCTGGATAATGAGAGCGAAAGAGCGGTGCAAGAGTCCTTGGAGAAGTTGACCAATGACCGCACGACCTTGGTGATCGCGCATCGCTTGTCCACGGTGCGGAATGCACGCAGAATCGTGGTTCTGACGGACGATGGCATTGACGAGCAGGGTACTCATGCCGAGCTGCTAGCCCGAGATGGTGCCTACGCAAATCTGTACAATATGCAATCACGAATATAGCCATGAAAAAGACTGTTGAGTTTGGTTGTATGAAGTAGAATGATTTCTGATGAACACTAAAATTATGTTTCGCGTCCATGCGGTGCAGCGGATGTTTGAACGCAGCGTAACTGTAAAGAAAGTCCGGGAGGCGTTGGAGACCGGCGAAGTCATCGAAGATTATTCCTCTGAAATGCCGGAGCCGAGTCGCTTGCTGCTGGGCTTTCAAGGGAAACGTCCATTCCATGTGGTGACCTCTGAGAATCCAGCGGCAAATGAGTTGACCGTCATTACGGTCTATCTGCCTGACCCGAACAAATGGAAAAAAGATTTCAGGAGCCGCCGATGATCTGTTTGCTTTGCAGACAGGCGGAGACCGTGGATGGCTTCACCTCGGCGACTTTTGAGCGCGACGAGACGCGTTTGGTTGTGAGGCAAATCCCTGCACGGGTCTGCCCCAGTTGCGGCGAGGCGTATATGGATGAAGATGTTGCC
>CAZMQE010000129.1:0-4872 GCA_964568115.1 uncultured Anaerolinea sp. | reverse complement strand
TAATGGCTGAAAATATTTTAACGAGATTGTTTGAGCATAATCATTGGGCGAACCTGCGGATCATTGATACCTGCCTGACGCTGACAGATGAGCAACTGGATGCCGCTCCGCAGTCGGTGACACTTGGGAGCATTCGCGAGACGCTGTTGCATTTGGTGTCGTCACAGCATGGCTACTTGTCACTTTTAACCTTACCCGTTGAAGCCCGTAAGCGGATTACGCCCGCACTGGGTGAGATGAAAGAAGCCGCGCGGATCAGCGGCGAAGGACTGATCGCCCTCACCAAAAACGATCCAGATCAGACTCTGCCTGCGCGCCTGCAAACCATGGACGGATATTATGTCGAACCTTGGTTGATCATGGTGCAGATCATTAACCATGCCAGCGAGCACCGTGAACAGATCTGCAGCATGCTCAATGTGTTGGGTGTGACTCCGCCCGATATGGACGGCTGGAGTTATGGCGAGGTCACCGCAGCGCTCGTCCCCATGCCGAAGTAGCTGGTGCATTTACACAAGCTCCCAGTCTGTTACAATTTCTTGATGAAACAGCGCGTTTGCCTGTTCTTTTTATTTATACTTGTGGCTTGTCAAGCCGCACCTTTGACGACAACTGCGACTTTGCCTGCGTCGCAAGTTGTGATCGAGACGTTCGCGCCCTCTCCCATTCCTACTGAGACTCTCACGCCTTCTCCAACTCCAACAGTTGATGAATTAATCCTCCCATATACAATCGAGGGACTTCGTCAACGTGAATATCAAAGCGGAGATATCCACATCCGTGCCACGTTGGACGAGAACGATTTGTATACGAGTTATCTGATCGACTATCCCAGCGATGGACTGACGATCACAGGCGTGATGCAGATCCCGGTGGGGGAGGGACCGTTTCCCGTCATCGTGATGAATCATGGTTTCTTTGCACGCAGCGTCTATAACACTGGGGATGGGACCGATCGCTCGTCAGCGTTTCTTGCCGAACGCGGATACATCACTCTTGCCTCCGATTATCGCAGTTGGGGCGCTTCGGATGAAGGTGGAAGTTTCTTTTATTCGGGTTTGGTCATTGATGTGATCAACCTGCTGAATGCCATTCCATCCATCCCGCAAGCGGACCCTACTCGCGTTGGCATTTGGGGACACAGCATGGGCGGTGGCGTGACGATGAAGGTGCTTACTGTTCTTGGTGGTCGAGTAGTTCCGAGCGATAGCGAGGAACGGACCGAGACCACGCTAAAAGCCGCAGTTCTCTATTCCACTGTCAGCGCCGATTTTGGCGACATCATCGCGCGTTGGGGCATGGGCTGTTTTGGAGATGTCGCAGCGGGCGAACTGATCGTCGGATGTAATTCCTCAGATGTGATTCCTGTTGATCTGCCGCAAAACCTGCAGGAAGCCTATCGCTTCACAGCGAACGATGCCGATGCGCTCAAGAAAGTTTCCCCGCTATTTCATTTGGAGAATGTAGCGGTGCCCATCCAGATCCATTATGGAACGGAGGATGGCAAAACCCTCAGCGGCACACCGCCGGAATGGTCCGTGACATTAACGCAGGGATTACGGGATGCGGGAAAGTACGCCGAGTTATATTCATATGAAGGCGAGCGGCATTCCTTCATTAGTCAACCCTGGTTTGATTTTATGAGTCGTGTAGTGCGGTTCTTTGATAAGTATGTGAAGAACACCTAAACCAATATGAAACTTCGAATCACTTTATTGCTAGCCATGTTCGTTGTGTGTGTTGCAGGTTTATTTGCAACACAAGTGGTGAATGCCCAGACAGGTTCATCCACTTTGAACGGCACATGGCGTGGCATGGGAACGACCGTCGCTGGCAAACCATTTACGCTGACCTTCGATCTTCAAAACGGAGCGTTGACCGGGCTTCTTTATAGCTTCACTGGCACCGATGGCATTTCCTGCTCTGCGATTTCCTATGCACAGATTCCGTCTGCTGAGCAAGCCAAACTAACAGACGATAAATTAACTGCGACACTCGGAAATGAAGTTGTGTTTTCAGCCACATTCCGCGATGGTGATACCGCTACTGGGCAGCTCACTGTCCATTGGCATGATCGTCAGCCGCGCTGCAATGGGGATTATGTGATCGACTGGACTGCGACCAAACAAGCCGCTCAGCCCTCTGCGACGACGCCTCAACCCAAGCCGGTTAATGCTCATCCCTTTCAAACCTTTTTCCAGATCCTGATCTTTGGGCTCTCTAACGGCTCCGTTCTGGCGCTCAATGCCATCGGTGTGACTTTGATCTATAGCACTGTCCGTACGCTCAACCTTGCGCATGGCGATGTCTTCGCGCTTGCCACGGCACTGGTGACTTCGATGGTGAATATCTTTGGCATCACCCAACAATGGCAGCCATTACAACTCGCGTTTGCATTGATGCTGATCTTGCTTGCCTCGGCAGGCGTAGGGGCACTCCTTAGCATGGGCGTGGAACAACTCGGCTTCAAACCCTTCCGCGGACGTTCACGCCTCGCGCCGTTGATCGCAACGCTGGGTTTATCATTCATCCTCTATCAAGGCGCGCTTGTGTGGCGCACCTTTCAGCATTCATGGATTCCCGGCGAGCATCGCAGCGTGCCGGGTTTGCCTGAAGTGCCCACCGATGGCATCCCGAATTTATTGCCGGAGATCAATCTCGTAAAAGCGCTCGGCATTAACGCCCAGATCATCATCCGTTTTGCAGATGTGTTCGTGTTGGTGATGGCAATCCTTTTTGTTCTGCTTGCCACCTGGTTCTTGCAAAAGACACGTACGGGTCGCGCCATCCGCGCTTTATCGCAGCATCAGTCTGCGGCGCAGGTTGTAGGCGTCAATATCAATCAAACCATCACGCGCGCGTTCGCTGTTGGCGGTGCCTTTGCTGGTTCTGCGGCATTCATCTTCGCGTTGTATTACGGACGTCCGTTTGGGGCACATGGCGCGCAGAGCGGCTTGCTCGCGTTTGCGGCGGCGTTGTTGGGCGGCATTGGTAGTCCCATCGGCGCGTTGACCAGCGGTCTCACCATGGGCGTGGTCTCCTCGCTCAGTGATTATTATCTCAAGTCCGAATGGACTCCGGTCTTGTTGTTATCTTTACTTGTTGTATTACTGGCATGGCGTCCCAACGGCTTGACTTCCAGCAACACCGAATCAGAATCCGTTGTCGTTCGAGATGCGGTTATTTTGACGGGATCAACTGCTTCACGAAGTTCGAAGCGTTGGCTTGTCATCCTGTTAAGTGTGCTGGCTGTCACGCCCATTCTGATGCAAGTCTTCAATGTCGGTGGTCAAACGATCCTGCGCACGGTGGGCGTTTTTATTTTGCTTACGCTGGGTCTTAATCTTGCGCTCGGTCTCGCGGGTCTGCTTGATTTTGGTTTTGCAGCCGGTTTTGGTTTGGGCGCTTACACGGCGGCGTTGTTGAATCATTTTGATTTCACAATGATTTTGTTGGCGAGTGTGGCGATGGGTTCGGCGTTGGGATTTATCAAAGGCTTGCTGGCACGCAGGTTGCGCGGCGATTTTCTGGCAGTGGCAACGCTCACGCTGGGATTGCTGGCGCGTCAGGTGATCGTCAATTTAAAAACGCTGACGGGCGGAACGGGCGGCTTCGGAGGCATTGCCGCGCCTCATTTTCTAAGCCTGCGCCTGTCCACGCCAACAACGAAGTTTTATCTTGTCTTTGGCTTTATCCTGCTCGCGGTGTGGCTGGTTGCCCGCCTGACCGATTCGCGCACCGGTCGTGCATGGATCGCTTCGAGTGAAGATGAAGGCGCGGCGCGGTCTGTGGGCGTGGACATTCATCGCTATCGCATGCTGGCGTTGATCGCGAGCTCCATGATGGCGACGGTTGCTGGTGCTTTGTATGCCAGTACGTTTTCGTATGTTGATCCCGAGATCACGATGTCATTCCATATCTCGGCATTGATTCTCACGATGGTGATTCTCGGTGGGGCAGGGAATGTGAACGGAGCCATTCTCGGCGCGGCGGTGATTGTTCTATATGATAAGGTCATTGTGAATCAGATCGCCGATTGGGTGGCGTTGATCTGGCCCGCGGGTTTATCCATTGGCTCGACCGGTGCGCCGCCTGATATTCGCGGCGCGGCGTTCTTCAATTTTGGGATTGCGCTATATTTGACAGTGCTATTCAGGGCACGAAAGAAGCGTGGATGATCGTTAAAAAGTGACAGTCACCTTCAAGGTGACTGTCACTTTTTTGTTTTGTTTAAACTGGTTCAGGTGTCGCTTGCTTATGCAAATGCTTTGCTGCAACGAAACTCAAACCTGCTTTGGTCAGATCCCAAGCGGAGTGGTTGCAGGCTTCCACCTTAAAGAGGAAGTTCAGGAGCAGATTATCCCAATCACCGGATGCGATCACTTCTTTCTTCTCGCGGAAGTAATCAAGAATGTCAGATGGATGCGCAAGTGTCTTTTCAACATCCGGGTCGCCGCCTTCATGTTTGGCGGCGATGTTTGCTACATGGTCGGCGATTTCGACCAATTCAGCGCGCCGATCGTAGGGCTGCTTCACAATGGACTTCCATGTTTCGGTGATGTGATGCTCAAAGCGGATGACTTGTTCAAAGCCGAGTTCTTTTCGGAAATCAGCGGTCAACTCCATCGTTTGATTGTTGATCGAGTTGGACCAGTTGAAGCCGATCAGCGGACTGGTGCCATCGTCACGGCTGAATAGCTTTGCCATCATCATGATCCACAGCGCGTGATAGGGATTGTCACTGCCGAAGAACACCGAGATCTTGAATTGAATATCCACGCCCAGGCGATAGAGCAGGAAGCCCAAAAGGATCGTCCCAGCATTGAAGTTGAGCACATGTTGCACGCCGTAGTTGGTGTAATAGTATAGGAA